>CANJVS010000340.1 GCA_947477755.1 Verrucomicrobiaceae bacterium
ACACCTGAACTATCACCATTTGCGCCTCTTCTGGGAAGTGGCGCGCAGCGGCAGTCTGCGCAGCGCAGCGGCGCGCCTGCATTTGTCCCAGCCGACGATCAGTGCGCAGATCAAGGCGCTGGAGATGACACTGGATGAGAAGCTTTTTGACCGTTCCGGACGCGGGATGAAACTGACTCCGGCCGGCAGACTGGTGATGGAGTGCTCGGGTGAGATTTTCTCACTCGGAGTAGAGATGCTGCGCTCGCTGCACGGCGTTGGCAATGTGCGCCCGTTACGGCTGAATGTGGGCATCACGGACTCGCTGCCAAAGCTCGTGGCGTGGCGACTGATCCGTCCGGCGATGAAAGCATTTCCGAATTTGCAACTCTCCTGCGTGGAGGGGCACGCGCAGGAGTTGCTGGGCCAGCTTGCCTCAGGAAGGCTGGATGTGGTTTTGTCTGATGAGGCCGCGCCGTCGTCACTGCCGGTAAAGGCTTTCAATCACCTGCTCGGCGAGTCACCGGTGGTGTTCTGTGCGGCTCCGGCGCTGGCAAAAAAGTTAACCAAAAGTTTTCCAGCTTTGCTCAAAGATGCTCCGGTGCTCCTTCCGGTAAGCCGCAGTGCCTGGCGGCACGAGATCGACCGCTGGTTTGAGGCCCACCACATCCGCCCGCGTGTCGTGGCGGAGTTTGATGACGCGGCACTCATGAAAACGGCGGCGGCAGACGGTTTGGGCATCGCGCCGATCGCCGCATCCGTCCTCGATGAGGCCGTCGAACGCTACGGACTGAGTCCGGTTGGTTACCCGGTGCGCTGCGGTTTTTCCTGTTATCTCATCACTCTGGAGCGCGCCATGCGCCACCCGGCCCTGGCGGTGATCGCCGCGGAATCAAAGGATGTGTTCAATCAGAAGCCGGCACCCCCTGTGCGAAAGGCGCGCAGCCCGAAGGCCGTCAGGATACCCCGGAACAGGGGATAGAATACCCTGTGGAGGGGATATTTTTATGGAAGGAGATCTGCGTGAATAGCTGCGTCCAGAAATCACGCGTCCAATCCTATGTCAGCACCCGCCCCATCCCAGAAAGCCGAAGGCCCAACGCCCGTAGGCAACCTTGCCGGTTTTAAAGCGCATTTCAGCAAGGATATCCTGTCCGGATTTCTTGTTTTCCTGATCGCCCTGCCGCTGTGCCTTGCCATTTCCAAGGCAAGTGGATGCCCTCCCATCGCCGGCATCTTCACGGCGATCGTCGGCGGCATGCTCACCACTTTTCTGAGCAATTCCGAACTGACCATCAAAGGTCCTGCGGCGGGCATGATCGCCATCGTCTTTGGCACCGTGGCCGCCTTCACTCCTGAAGTCACCGCAGGCATGACACCGGAACAGGCCGCCATGACCGGTTACAAGTGCATGCTCGGGATTGGTGTCGTGGCGGGTGTGATCCAGATCCTCTTTGGTGTCTTCAAAATGGGCAAGCTGGCTGAGTTCTTCCCTGTGGCCGCCGTGCACGGCATGCTCGCCGCCATTGGCGTGATCATCATCTCAAAACAAGTGCACGTCATGCTGCTCGGCAAGTCGATCAAGGCGCATGCGTCTCATGGTGAAGCCTTCGAACTGCTCGGCAAAATCCCCGAGAGTCTCAGCAACATGAATCAAAGCGCCGCCATTGTCGGTCTTGGCTGTTTGATGATCCTCTTCATTCGTCCATTTATCAAGGTCAAGCTCGTGCAGGTCGTTCCCGGCCCCGTGTGGGCGCTGCTGTATGGCATCCCGATGAGCATGTATCTGAAGCTCGATTCCGCATTCCTGGTCAACCTGCCCGCCAACATGGCTGACGGTGTCGCCTTTCCCGACTTCTCACAGATCGCCACAGGCAAGGGCATCTACTGGATCACGATGTTTGCCCTCATCGGCAGTTTGGAATCACTGCTGAGCGCAAAGGCCATTGACCTGCTGGACCCATGGCAACGGCGCACAAACCTGAGCCGCGACCTGCTTGCCGTCGGCGGCGCGAACACGCTGGTTGCCTGCATTGGCGGCCTTCCGATGATTTCGGAAATTGTTCGTTCCTCCGCAAACAAGAGCAACGGCGCCCGCACGCGCTGGGCCAATTTCTGGCACGGCACCTTCCTTCTCATCATGGTGGCCAGCGTGCCGGGACTGCTGAACAAGATCCCGCTGCCTGCTCTGGCCGCGATGCTGGTTTTCACCGGTTACAACCTGGCTTCACCAAAAGAATTCATGCACATGCTCGAAGTGGGCAAGGGGCAGCTCATCGTGTTCGTGACCACGTTGATCGCCACTCTGGCCACCGACCTTCTCATCGGTGTGGGCGCAGGTATCGTGATGAAGCTGGTGCTCCACATGATCGCGGGCAAGGTCGGTATCACCAATCTTTTCAGCCACAGGGCGCAGTTGGTGGAGACCGGCTCCCATCCGGTGGTGAAAATCGAGCAGGCTGCCATTTTCAGCAACTGGCTGGGCCTTCGTGGTCGCATCATGTCGCTGAACTCATATGAAAAAGTCACCGTGGACCTCTCCGGCACACACTTTGTGGATCACAGCGTGATTCGGAAGCTTCAGGAAATGGCGCAGGACTGGAAGCTTGAGAATCGCGAGCTAATCATTGAAGGTCTTCATGATCACGATCCTGTGTCCTGTCACCCTGAGGCCGCGCGCCTGAAGAGAGCCAACTGACTCTGACTAACGCCAAATCCCCCCAAAAAAGTGAAACGCTATCTCCTTGCTCTCTGTCTGGCTGTTGCTGGCCTCTCCACGGTTCAAGCTGCAGATCAACACGCTGACAACTACAACTTGTGGGCGAACTACGTTGGCGATCATCCGCTCTTCGGTGGTCCATGGGGACTTCATTTGGAGATTCAAAACCGACGTGAGGATTGGGGTGATGAATGGCAGCAGCTGCTCATCCGGCCGGGCATCAATTACGCGCTCAGCCCCACCCTCAGTGTGAGTGCAGGTTACGGGTATGTGAAAACTTATCCTTATGGTGAACTGCCGGTGGCACATGAGTTTGATGAGCACCGCATCTGGGAGCAGGTGGTCTATAAGATGAATGTGCTCGGCCTCGAATGGCAGCATCGCCTGCGTCTGGAGCAGCGCTGGATTGAGGAGCAAAGCAAAGTCACTTTCAACACCGTGAACTGGCGCGGGGAAAACCGTTTGCGCTACATGCTGCGCACGAGCATTCCCATCACTGAGGACAAGAAGACTTACATCGCCGTTTGGGATGAAGTGTTTCTCAATTTTGGCGGCAACATCCTGAAGAACAACTTCGACCAGAACCGGGCCTTCCTTGGCATCGGGCGCAAGCTGACCCCGTCCACGCGCCTTGAGGTTGGCTTCATGGAGCAGACGATCCAGCGGCGCGGCGGTGACAAATGGGAGGCCAACCATACCGCCAGTATCTGGCTCTTATCCAACTGGCCATTCGGCAAAAAGCCCTAACCAAAAGATCAATCCTCGTCGAGACCCCGCGGTTCCTCCGGCGGGCGCTCCGGGACAACAGCCACGATTCTCAGGCCCTGCGGCAGCGCCGGTTCAAGTGTCAGCGAGCCTTTGCATTCGCGCGCTCTGGCTCTCATGCCGATCAGGCCCAGACTGTGGCGGGACTCCTTGGTGTCAATGTTCAGGCCACAGCCGTTGTCTTCAACGACAAGGCGGATCTGTCCCAGATCCAGCTTGAGGGAGACGTTCACTGAAGTGGCCATCGAATGGCGGGCGATGTTCGTGAATGCTTCCTGGGCGATGCGGAACAGGTGCGTCTCGATTTCACTGTGAAGACGTGTTTCCAAATTGGATTCGTAACTCGTTTTCACGCGCGCCCTCTGGCCGAATTTTTCCGTCAGCCAGCGCAGGCCTGCATCGAGCCCGAAGTCGTCAAGGATCACGGGGCGGAGCAGTTGGGAGAGTTCCCGGACATTGGCGATCGCCTCGTCCACGAGATGCACACAATCATTCCGGCGTTCTTCGGTGTCTTCGACGCTGGTTGAGGTGAGGTTGGCGCGGACTGCAGCCAGGGATTGTCCCAGTTCATCATGCAACTCGTGGGAAAAACGGCGGGCGGTTTCCTCCTGGGTCTGCAGCATGTGCCAGGACACCCGGCTCAATTCATCACGCTGCCACTCGATGCGCAGGATGCTGCGGTGGGCGAATGAAACGGTGGCTGCGGCGCAGAGTGTGGCGAGGACAAAACAGGCGCTGAGCAGCATGGCGGATTCGTCCGCCAGTTCCTGAAGTTGCAGGTTCAT
>CANJVS010000341.1 GCA_947477755.1 Verrucomicrobiaceae bacterium
AGCTTCTCAAACACCTTTTGATCCAGCTCGTAATGTTCATCACCCGCATGAATTTCCTGCACGCCGAGGCTCTGGGCGCGCTCGACCTTGGCTTCCTTGCCCAGCGTGAACCAGTCGTCACCTGCTGCACCTTTGACCAGGTCGCGATAGGGAGCGCGCTTCCAAGGGCGGGTCAGATCGATGGTCTTGGTGACCTCGCCTTCCTCATTTTTATGCTCGATCACGAGGCCGCCGCAGAACTTCTCGGCGAGGTGGCAGATCATGCTTTCGACCAGGTCCGCCATCTGCTCAAAATCGGCGTAGGCCCAGTAAGCCTCAAGCATGGTGAACTCCGGATTGTGACGGCGGCTGACGCCTTCGTTGCGGAAGTTGCGGTTCAGCTCGAACACACGGGTGAAACCGCCCACGAGCAGCCTTTTCAAATACAACTCGGGGGCGATGCGCAGATACATCTTCTGATCGAGCGCATTGAAGTAAGTCTCAAACGGGCGCGCAGCGGCACCGCCGGGCACGTCCTGCATCATCGGTGTTTCGACTTCCAGGAAGTCGCGGCCGTGCAGGTAGTTGCGGATCTCGGCGACCATCTTGCTGCGCGTGACGAAGATCTCGCGACTGCGGTCGTTGGAAATGAGGTCCAGGTAGCGCTGGCGATATTTGATCTCGCGATCCGTGACACCATGCCACTTGTCGGGAAGCGGGCGCAGTGCTTTCGACAGCGGGGTGAGCACCTTCACATGGATGGAGTTCTCGCCTCTTTTGGTCACGAAAGTCTGGCCAGTCACACCGACGAAGTCGCCGATGTCGATCTGATGAATGAAGAGCGCGTAGGCTTCCTCGCTGACATCACTCTTGCTCAGGTAGCATTGGATGCGTCCCGTGATGTCGCCGATGTCAAAGAACGTCGCCTTGCCCATCTCACGCCGGGACAGAATGCGGCCTGCCACATTGACATCGAGTCCTTCGACAAAGTTTTTCTTCAGCGTGCCCGGATCGTGTGACACCTCAAACTTACCACCAAACGCCGCGATGCCGCGTTTCTGCATTTCATCAAGCTTCGCACGGCGGAATTGCAGGAGTTCGGATTCGGTGTGTTCGGGGGTCGGTTGCATGGTCGGACAGATAGTGGGGCGGAGTCTTTACCCCGTTGCCGCTGGTTTGCCACTGCAAAGGTGATGCTCACTTCCCCAGACCTGTCAGGTAGGCCACGAGATCGCGCAGCTCGGCGCGGGTCATGTTCAGGATCAGGCCCTCGGGCATCAGGGAGCCGGACTCCTGACGCGCGGTGATGTCGGCTTTGTTCAAGGTGCCGATGGTGCCGGTGAGCAGGTCTTTGAGCTGCATGTCAGCAGCACCTTCGCTGATCTTGTAACCTTGCAGCTTGCGGCCGTCCTTGAGCGTGAGGCTGGTGGCGATGTAGCCTTCTTTGATTTGGCGCTGCGGCCAGACCACGGCTTCGATCAAAAGCTCCACCGGAACCCCGCGGCCCACGCCATCGAGCTCCGGCCCGATGATGCCGCCGATCTTGCCGACCTGATGGCAGGCCATGCAGCCTGACAAAGGCGCGGCAAAAACGGCTTTGCCCTTCGCCGCATCACCGCTGGCTTTGACCTCGGCGGCGAGTTCTGCGACCCAGTCAGCACTGTAGGCAGGCAGCGTATTTTTCACGCCGAGGATCTTGTTGAAGACGGCGGTCAAAGCCGCATCGCTGCGCCCGGCGGCGGTGAGTGTGGTGAGCGCCAGTTTCGCCGTATCGGGTGAGCAAGAAGCAGCTTCGAGCGCCTTGGCAAAGCTGGTCATCGCGGTTTCGCGAGCAAGCAGAGGTGTGAGCCAGGCACGCATGGTGCCGGCATCCGTGATCGTGCCAAAAGGTTTTGCGGCTTCGCTGCCGGCGAGGGCTGGTTTGGCATTCGTCAAAGCCGTCAGCGCGGCGATGCGGACGGACCAGGGCTGCCGGGCATCGGCGACAAAAGCTTGGAAGGTCGTGGCTGGTTCACCGAGGCGGGCGAGAGCGGTCAAAGCCGTCGCGCGTGATTTTTCATTCGCCTTCAGAAGATCGCGAACGTGGCCAATCATGCCCCTCACCTGCCAGGCGCCCGCCAACTGGCAGGCGGCGATCTTTTGGGCGGCTGTGCCTTTCAGCAAGAGTTCCGACAAGATCGTTTCAGCTTCAGCCGGTGTCTTGAATCCATTCGGTGTGGCGGCAGCGGCAAGTTCTTCGAGTATCACCTGATCTGTCTGGCCGAGCTTCAATGCGCGCAGCATGTCCGCAGGCTCTCCCTTTTTCAGCAGCGCTCCCATGAGTACGTGACGTGTCTCGGGAGGCATCGTGTCTCCTTTTTCAGCCACCATCGTTCGCACCGTGCCGAGCAACTCCGCGCTGCCCTCTTTCTCGACGAGGTAGGCCAGATGTTTCGACGGCAACGAGGCCAGGAAAGCATCCAACGTCTCCGCCTTCTTCCACTGCGGAGCCGTCGCATGAACCGCCAGCCACAAAGCCCGATCCAGAAAGGTGTCCATCGGCTTGTCGAGGGCCTTCAAAGCCACCATGATCGCTTCCGGTGATTTCACTTTGGCACAGGCGACGATGGCCTCGAGGCGGACGCGGGGTGATTCATCGGCGATACTAACGGAGAGTAGTTCGAGAGTGTTGGGAAGCTTGTGTGCCCAACTCCCAACAGTGTGTGTGGCTTGGGCTCTCAGTTCAGGTTGTCTGCGCGCCGCAAGAACATTGGAAAGCATGTGTTCCGACACCCGCTCAAAAGCCTCAAGACATCGGAGAATCCACAAAAACTCCATCGAGCTGAAGTCCTCGAATCTATGAAGGACTTCTTCCACGTGTTTGCGCTGCTCTGCCGTCGGATTCTTGGGCAAAGTCGGGGGCGCGAAATCAAAGCTGCCGAGCCTCCAGGTAACAGCTTCAAGAGCCTGCTTTGGAAAAGGCAGGTTCCGAAGCAATCGCGTCGATTGATATGCCGTCCAGCGATCTGCGCTTTTCGCTATTTCAGCAATCTTCTCGGCAGTATTTGAACGAGTCCTTTCATCTGAATTCGCATCTGTCATTTTCGCCCAATCACCACTAAACACTGCATACTTAACACTCGGCTTCCCCTTCACCGTCACCCGCCAGATCCGCCCATGCTTTTTATCCCGGTTCGGATGCCGGAAACTGGCCTGGTAGTGGCCGATGATCGGGTCATACCAGTCGGCGATGTAGAGGGCGCCTTCGGGACCGAAGCGGACATCGACGGGGCGGAAGGCGACGCTGCTGCTGGTGATGAGCGGTGGCTGCTCAATGGCTTCGAAGCCACTGGGGGCTTCAGGATCATCGCGCAGCTTGTGGCGGTAGATGGCGTTTTCGAAGAAGCCACCGGTGATGATTTCTTCCTGCATTTCGTTAGGCCAGTGTGCGTTGCCGACGATGTCCACGCCGCAGAATTTGCGCAGGCCATCGGTCTTGATGATCTGGCCGCTGTGCGGAAGCATGAAGCGCCCGAGCAGGAAGTAGGGCAGGCCTTCGGTTTCCTTGTTGGTGGAGGGCGATGCGCTGGTGCGTGGCAGCTCGGGCACCTCGATTTCCATCGGTCGCGCCCAGAACATGCCGGCGGCTCCGGCGACCATGATGGGCTGACCTTCTTTAGTGAAAGCGGTGCCCCAGGGATTCAGCGGCATGCCGGTGGGGTAGGCTTCCAGCTTGCGACTGCGCGGCCAGAAGCGCCAGAAACCCGCGCCGTAGAGTTGCTTCACGCCCCAGGCGGTGGTGACCCGTGAATAGCAGTGCAGCCCCTGATGCATGACCAGCGCACCATCGGGCGACCAAATAAAGCTGTTGATGTTTTGATGGGTATCGCCCGTGCCGAAGCCACTGAAAATCACCTCTTTTTCGTCCACCTGATCATCACCATTCGTGTCTTTGAAGAGCCAGAGTTTCTCGCCTTCGCCGACATAAAGCTCGCCCGGCCCTGCCAGTTCCATGCCCATCGGCATCCGCAATCCATCGGCATAAACGGTGCGCTTGTCAGCACGACCATCGTGGTCGGTGTCTTCGAGGATGAGGACTTGATCATTGCACACTTCATCCGGCGCAGGCTGCGGATAGGCCGTGGTGCTGAGCACCCACAAACGCCCGCGCTCATCCCAGCGGATGACGAGCGGATTCGGCACCTTGTCTTTCTCAGAGGCGAAGAGGTTCACCTCAAAACCATCGAGCACTTTG
>CANJVS010000342.1 GCA_947477755.1 Verrucomicrobiaceae bacterium
CGGACGGCGATTTCGATCTTGTTGTGATTCCACGGAACGAGCTGACCCGAGCGGCGGATGACCTTGGTGTTGACGATCAGCGGCTGCGGCAGGGTGTTGTCCGCGATGCTGTCGTACTCGGTGCGCTTCCGGCGCTCTGCCAGGCTGCGCGCCACATCATGGGCATTGTGCCTGACCAGAGCACGCTCAATGCAGTGGTAGATGTCTTTGGCATTCAAAGTCGCTGCGCCACCGGTGCCGCCGGCAATCACGGCGGTGTGCTGATGCAACTCCTCGGCGACTGCGAGTGAGATGGTCTGCACGAGCAGCCGGTTTTGATCATTGTAGATGTCCCCCTCTTTTTGGCGGGCCATGAAAAGGTCAGCGAGGGCGCTGCCGACGGTATCGGCAATCTCCCCCATGTCGAAATCACGTTCATTGCCACCGACCTTCACCTTGAAGGCGGAGGGCGTGGAAGGTTTGGCGTCGCTATTCCCGGCAGTCGGCGCGCTCCATTGGAAGCGCGGTTTCTGATCTTTGGGTGTGTGGGCGACTTTCTTGAGGGCTTTGTCTTCGTGGAGCAGATTGGCAATCATGGCGGGAGCTATTGATTGAGGTTGGCTTGAATGGGAGAGAGGAGGGCAACTAAAGGGAGGCAAAGCCCGCGTCGGATCGTTCCAACGCCAGCCTTTCCCCCAGGGGGATTTTTACAGGTCGTCGTCGGAGCAGGTGGCGAGTGCGGAGGACTTTTGGTAATCCGTCACCTTGCCTTCAAAGAAATTTTGCTCCTTGCGCACATCCATCATCTCCGCAAGCCAGGGCAGCGGATTGGTGATGCCAGGATTCAGGGCCGGCAGACCGCAACCGGCCAGACGGCGGTCAGCGATGTAGTCCGTGTATTGCTCGAATTCACTGGCGCTCAACCCCACCGCATTCACGGGAAGGCAGTCACGGATGAACTCTTTTTCCAATGCCACAGCTTCGCGCATGATACCCACCAGCTCGTCACGGAACTCAGGGGTCCAGATTTCTGGATTCTCCTCAATCAGATCCATGAAGAGATTGCGCAGCAGTTCGATGTGATTGCTCTCGTCGCGCAACGTGTAGCGGAACATCTGGCCGATGCCTGGGAACTTGTTTTGCCGGTAAAGGCTGAGGATCATGCCGAAAAGGCCGTAGAACTGCGTGCCCTCCATGCACTGACCGAACATGAAGATGTTCTTCGCCAGCAACTGCTTGTTCTCAAATTTCGTCAGATCCAGATCACGGCGGAGCACGTGGGAAACACGCGTCACGAATTCGTTCTTCTTCACGATCGTCGGGATTTGCTCGAACATCGCCTCACACTCATGCGGATTGATACCGAGTGAAGAAATCATGTACAGTAGGCTGTCTGCGTGAATGTTTTCCTCATGCGCATGGCGGCCCAGCACCAGTTTCAATTCCGGAGCGGTGACCAGTTCGCGGATGACGTGCTGGATGTTATCACCCACAATACCCTCGGCCGCGCTGAAGTAGCCGATGCCCATCATGATGATCCAACGCTCGTTCTGGGTGATTTCATTGGAGCGCCACTGCTCCACATCCTTCTGCATTTGAATGTCTTCGGGCTCCCAATGGTTGGCCTTCATGACGCGATACAGCTCATAAGCCCATTGATATTTGAGCGGCAGCAGATTGAAGGTCATGCTTTTGCGGCCGTTGATGACTTTCTTTGCGGCGAAGGCGTCTTCGGCTTTGTCGTTATCGAGAATGAACTCGCGATTACCAATCTTGTAGGTCTTATCCATGAGGTGTCTGTGAGCGGTTGAAGGGGGCTGGAATGATGAATTTTGCGAAACGGGAATAAAAAGGCAGGCAACACTATAAATACTAGATATTGCGCGGGCCGGGAACGATCATGCACAAGATGTTGTGTGCGGACAAGATTTTTCTACCCAGCCGTAGCGGTCAAAAGTGTTTCTCGGCGCAATCACAAGCGTTCCACGCTGATAATATTTTTTTAGCGTCAAAAGGAGCCGACTGATCCCTAATTTTGATCAACTTTGAGGTTGAAAGCGGAAAGTCGCTGAAAACCAAGCATTTGTGAATAACTCAGGCTCCACGCCCCCGATTGGCCATCAAAATGGCGAAAATCGGGCACTTATTCACAAAAATGCCCAAATTCAGCGAATTCCCGATTATTTCGGAAATTCAGATTTTGGATGATTTTCCTCCTCGTTCCGCTCCAACTTCCTAACCAAAAATCTAGCGACAAACCAGAGAACAGCGGGTAGCACGGCACTCAAGGCAATCGCGGCGCTGGAGCTTGTGTTTCCGAGAGCTCCAATGGCTGCAAAAGCAAAGCCAACGGGTAACGAACCACAAGCGAGGGCAAAGATAAACACACGCTTGGGCATCCGCACCAAACCGGCGAGACAGGCCACGGCTTCAGGAAGAACCGGCATCCAGCGTGACACGGCCACAAGCCAGCCGCCATGAATGGCAAACAATTCCTCCCCCTTGAGCAAACCATCCTCACCCGCGATCCAGCGGGCAGCCGGACGACCTAACCAACTGCACATGAGATAGGCCACGATGCCTGATAGGAAGGATCCGGCTGCGGCGATCAGTCCACCAACCAACCAGCCATACATGAGGCCGAGAGCGGACATGACAATGGTGCTGGGCACCGGCAGCACGATGTCAGCAACCATCAGCAACACTCCGGCAAGCCAGGCCCAGTCGCCGTAGGCAGCCATCCAGGCGCGCGAGCCATCAAGGCTGAGTGCGGCATCGAACCGCTCCCCCCAGATCATGAAGGGAATGATGATTCCCGCGAGCAGCAAAAGCGTGAGCAGAATGAGGGAGCGGGACATGGAGGTGATTGGATGGGCTGGACAATGCGGCGGGTTTGGCATCGGCAGGATGCCCCGGCACCTTGCCACAAAACAGGGCCTGTCATCACCAGAATCTTGGCGCGGTCAGGCGACAAACAAGGCGGGCCAGCCACAACAAAAAGATGAGTTCAGGCATCCCGGACAGCCTCGAATTGATTTCTTTTTTGGCGGCCAACCATAATCGACGCTAGCGCTCCAGTTTGATTGGTATATAGCGACGTCTAGATAGGACACTCAAATGGCACAACTTGTTTCGACCCGGAATCCTCTGCACTCCACCCGGCCGCTCACGGTCGGGGTGATCCCGGATTCAGCCACGCTTGAGGTATGGACAGGCATGAGCCCCGATGAACGGGAGGCCACCTGCGATCTGATTGAGTTGCGTCTCGACACGCTGAAAATGCCCGCTGCCGATTTGCGGCAGGCTTTGACCGGCAACAGCCTGCCCATTTTGCTCACCGCCAGGCATCCGGCCGAAGGTGGTCAGGGCAGCGAGGACGCCGCCGGACGCATGGCACTCATCGAGCCGATGCTCGATCTTGCCGCACTGGTGGACATTGAGTTGCGCAGCGCCATGGAAATGAAACCCATCGTCGACAAGGCCCATGCGCGCAGCATTCAGGTCATCGGCTCCTTCCACGATTTCCAGGCCACGCCGGGTGATGAGGTCCTGCGCGGAGCCATCAGCTTTGCCCAGCCTGCCGGCCTTGATGGCGTGAAGCTGGCCACCTTCATCAACACTCCCGCCGATCTCACCCGACTGATTCAGATCACGTCAGAAGCACACCGGCTCCGCCTTTCCTTCATGGGCATGGGGCCGTGGGGCCGCATCTCACGTCTGGTGCTTGCCAAGTGCGGCAGCCTGCTGAACTACGGCTACATCGGAAAATCAAATGCTCCAGGCCAGTGGCCCGCCGCCCGCCTGAAAGAACTCCTCGCTGAACTGTGACATGAAGTCTTCCGTGAACTCTTTTCGAAATTTCTCGCTCGCCCTTCTGTCCATGGCGGTGCTGACCGGCTGTGACGATCCCCAACGGGAGGCCAAGCTCAAATGGCGCGAAGAGGAAGTGAATGTCAAAGAGGCTGACGTGCAGCGGCGTGAGGCCACCATCGCCAAGGAAAAACAAATTCTCGAAGGCACACGGCTCGACCTGCTGGCCAAGCAAAACAGTGTGGCACTCCTGCAAAAGCAGCTTGCTGAAGAAGTCGAAAAAACCAAGCGTGCACGCCGCGAGATCGAGATCAAGCAACTGCGCGGCCCCATTCCCCAGATCAGTGCCGACCGCGTCATTGTCGTCGATGCCGCAGCGGATGAGGTGCTCTTTGAAAAAAATCCCGACAAGCGCGGCGCC
>CANJVS010000343.1 GCA_947477755.1 Verrucomicrobiaceae bacterium
CGCAGCCTGTTCGACACCGCCCGTCAGTATCGTGAAAGCATCGACGTGTATGGTGACAAGGCGTCCATCGAATGGCCGCTGATCGAGCATGAGCCACTCATCATGCACACGGCCAAGCTGCCTGAGCACAAGATCCCGAAGTTGGTGAAGTCACCCGACTACGCCAAACTGCTGCCCAAGAGCATCCGCGACTTCACCACGAAGGGTGTCTATGACCTCGGCAAAAAAACGCATCTGAGCTTCGTGCAAGGCAGCGGCCATGGCGGCAGCCATCCGCATCTGGCGCATGAGTTTGCCACGGCTTTGACCGAGGGGCGCGATCCCTTCCCGAACGCCAAACAGTCCGCCAACTGGACCTGCGTCGGCCTCTGCGCTCACGAGTCCGCCATGGCGGGTGGCAAGATCGTGAAACTGCCAGCCTTCACGGTGTAAGGCCAATTAGAGTTCGAAATTCGAGACGGACGCGGATCACTCCGCGTCCGTTTTCTTTTTCCCCTTGCCATTGCCTTTGCCCTTCTTTTTTGGCGCGGCGGTGGGCGTATTGGGCGTCGGCATTTTGGCCCCGACGGATTCGCGCCAGGCGAGCATCTTCGTGTGCAGTTCCCTGGCCTTGTCGGGCATTTCAGTGGCGAGGTTTTTGGTTTCGCCGATGTCATCGTTGAGATTGTAAAGTTCGAGGCGGTGATCTTCAAAGAACTCCATCAGCTTCCACGGGCCGGACTGAATGAGGCCAACGGGTGTGGTGCGCCAGGTGTTCTCTCCGGCACCGAGATAGCCAGGGAAGTGCTGATAAATCGCGTCGCGTTTCAGTGCGGCTTTCGGATCGCGGAAAAGCGGTGCGAGGCTCTCGCCATCGAGAGGCTGATTCTCAGGCGCAGGCGCTCCGGCGATCTCCAGGAAGGTCGGATACAAATCGACATGGATGGTGGGGATGCCGCTGCTGCTGCCAGCGGTCGTCACCCCGGGCCAGCGAACAATGAAGGGCACCCGGGTGCCACCTTCATAGAGACTGCCCTTGCCACTGCGCAAAGGGGCATTGTCAGTGATGTCGCCGCTCTTTTTCAAGCCTTCGCGCTCATAGCCACCGACACCGCCGTTGTCTGAGGCAAAGATGATCACGGTATTGTCAGCGATGCCTTGTTTCTCCAGCTCCACCATCACCCGACCGACACTTTCATCCACACTGGCGATCATGGCCGCATAGGTCGGGTTGTTGTGACCACCGACACCTGGTTTGTCTTTGAATCTGGTGATCAGTTCCGGCTTGGCCTGATGCGGTGAATGCACGCCAAAGTGAGGCAGGTAGAGGAAGAAAGGCCCGGCTTTATGCCGCCCGATAAAATCGACGGCTTTATTGGTTAGGTAGTCGGCGAGGTATTGACCCTTTGGATATTCGACAGGTGGGTCGGTCTTGAAATTGAAATGAAAACCTGAAGACTCAATGGCCTCATCAAAGCCGCGTTTGCCGGGATGAAATTCGTCCTTCTGACCGAGGTGCCACTTGCCAAACATACCGGTGGCGTAGCCCGCAGTCTTGAGCGCCTTGGCAATGATTACCTTTTCCAGCGGCAGACTCGTCACATTATCCACCGGTCTCAGCGGACGCGTGCTCCAGTCAAAACGGTCAATCCCGCCGACGGTGTAAATTCCGGTGCGTGGTGCATACTGCCCGGACATGAGCGCGGCGCGGGTCGGCTGGCAGTTTTGGTGATGGTGATGATTGGTGAGCTTCATCCCCTGCGCCGCGAGTTTGTCGATGTTCGGCGTCTCGTAATACTTCGAGCCGAAACAGGCCACATCCGTGTAGCCGAGATCGTCCGCGAGAATGAAAATGATGTTAGGCTTCGTGGCCGCTTGCGAGGCGCTGACAAAGAGCGTGACGAGGAAAAGGCGGGCAAGTTTCATGACGGTGGCGCGCTGAAACGTCACGCGATGCGGCCATGTTGCGCTGGATGTTGCCGGAGTGGTCCTGTTCGAACCACCTCACCGCGCCTGAATCTTCACGTCGTCGAGATCGAAGCTCTGCTGGCTGCCGGTCTGGGCGGCCATGAGGACGATCTTTCCGGCATGGCGCAGGGTTTCACGCCAGGAGTAGGCCTGCACGGTGGGCACCCAGCCGGCGGCTTTGGCCTGATCATCGGTCCAATCATGCCGGATCGTGGTGGCGATGTTCTGCCAGTCAGTGCTGAAGGGCGGCAGCTTCTCGAAGGTCCATTGCGAGACATCGCGGGCGAAGATTTCCAGACGCACGGCACCGCCAGCTTTCGGGGCACGCACGCGGGCGCTGAGCGTGACTTCATCGCCACCGAGCAGCACGGGCCAGTCGCCTGGCAAAGGCTGCGCGTGGGCAATGGGACGGAGATTTTTGCCGCGCGAGATTGTGACGTAGCCTTCGGCATGATGCTCGATCTTGTCCACGCCCTGCCAGCCTTGCGCGTCTTTGTCGAACGTGAAGACGAGCGACTCGCGCTGCACGGGGAGTTTCGGCAAAGGTGCGTGTTTTGGTGCGGGCAGTGCGGTGTTCACAAGCGTGACTCCGGAGATGGCATAAAGCTTCGCACCAGGGGCGAGCGTGAGTCGCAACCGGATGCTGCCATCCTTTTGAGCACGCTTTTCAAACGCGACATCGCCATCGGCGGAGAGCGTGATCGGTTTGCCTGACTCGCGCAAAGGTGAGGTCATGAGCATGGCGGGCTTGGCTTTGTCCTCGGACTCGTAGGCGGCAAAACCATCCTCGCGCAAATGGGCAAGGCAGAGGCTGGCGCTGCGTTTCCAGCCGAGATGCACGGTGGGGCTGCCGCCGTAGTAAAGGAGCAGCTTGCCATCCTGCATGACAGGCGGTCCGGCCTGCGCGTAGATGCAGCCGCTGTCGTAGCTGCCTTTGTCGCCTAACTTTAAAAATGGTGTTCCGGGCTGCACGCGCTGCCACTTGATCGAGTCATGGCTCCACGCGAGTTCGACATCGACAACACGCCCTGAGCCAACGTGATACATCATGACGTAGCCGAGGTAGAGATTGGCATACGGGAAGACCGTGAGCGCATAAGTCTGTGTGCCTCGACCTTCATCGAGAGCGCTGCGCAGGACGATGCCGCTGCTCTTCCAATGCAGGAAATCATCGCTCTCCAGACGCGAGACAAGACGCTCGCCGAGATACATTTTGGTGAACCAAAGGTACTTGCCGCTTCGGGTGTCGAAGAAGGCGTTGTTATGCGTGTCGCACTGCTGCGCGCTGAAACCGAGCGCCTCTTGAGCCTGGCTCCAGTTCAGGCCGTCGGCGCTGAAGCGCACGCGCGGTTTCCCGAGGCCGATGTCATGCACGAGCTTGTAACGCCGCGCCGGATCAGTGTCGTGCAGGTCTCTGAAAACACCGACGTTCGGGCAGTCGCGAGCCACGATGTTGTTCGCGTTGCTGCCGGCGAACTTGTGCAGACCGAGCGCAGGCTTCTCCCATTTCAGACCGTCCTTTGACGTGGCATAGAGCAGGTACCAACCGACATCATGCACCGTGCTCGGCCCATCCATCTGCGCGATGACGTCCTTGTCGGCGAGCACGTCCTTGTACCACATCTTCCAGAGCTTTGCTTCCGCATCCCAGGTGACGTTGGGGTAGTAGTTGTTCGTGGCATTTTCCCAAGGCTGATCAGATGGCAGCAACGGATTCTCCGCCGCCTTTTCAGGAGTGCCCAGCACAAGCCGCGCGTTCTCGGTCTGCTCGATGACCCGCGTGTCGAGCATGAGCAGTTTATCGTCTTGAGTCGGGACGAGAACAGGCTCTGCGGCGGAGAGAGCGGTGGAGAGGAGAAGGAGAAAAACGGCGCGCATCATCCACCAATACGTCGCGCTTCATCTCTTCACACAATCGGGTCGGGGCAAACGTCGCGGCGCTGGCATTTCAGGCAGTGGTCGCCGAGGTAGAAGGTGTCGAGGAAGGTCATTAGCTGACCGATGACTGCGCGGTCTTCAGTGACGACGCCGGCTTCGAAGTTGCGGCGGTGATCGCTCTTGGCGCCGAGGCCGGCTCCGGTGAGATTGGCGGAGCCGATGTAGGCAATGCGGCCATCGGCGATGATGCACTTCATGTGCATGCGCGGGCAGAGGATGCGGCTGAAGAGATCGCTCCCGATGAGCTCCGGGAAGCGGTCGAAGTCGGCGCGAAACCGCGGACCGGGTTCTTTGGCA
>CANJVS010000344.1 GCA_947477755.1 Verrucomicrobiaceae bacterium
AGGTCCTGCAGGGCGCCGGCGGTGATTTCGGCGGCGCTGGCACTGCCATGGTTGATGATCACCGCCATGGGATAACGGCGCGGCTTTCTGCCATTGCGGCCCGGCGTGCGGTACGGCGGCGGATTCTGCGAGGCAATGCGCCCCTCGGTGGTGACAACGACGGTGCCCTCGGGCAGGAACTCGCCACACACGGCGATGGCGCTGTCGAGCAGCCCGCCCGGATTGTTGCGCAGATCGAGAACAAAGGCGGCCATGCCCTGTTTTTCTAGACTGTTGAGCGCATCACTCAGATCACCGGCGGTTGCCTGGGTGTACTGTGAGACACGGGCATAACCAATTTTAAATTCTCCAGCCATCTTTGGCACGAGCAGCATGGCATCATGCACGGAGGTCTCGCTGAGAGTTTCACGCACGAGCGTGAACTCCAGAAACTGCCGTGTGCCCGGGCGGCGCACGGTGAGTTTCAGCGACTCGCCCGTCTTGCCCGTGAGAAGCTGGATGGCCTCCGCCACGCCAACACTGTCGGTAAGTACTTCATTGATCCGCACCATCTGATCTCCGGCGATGACGCCCGCGCGCGCAGCAGGCCCCTCCTCGCGCACGCTGATGACCGTAAGTGTGCCATCACGCAGGGCGACGCTGATGCCGACGCCTTCCGAGGTGTCGCTCTGCTCGCGCTGCATGTCTTCAAAAAGCGACTTGCCCATGTACTCGCAGTGCGGGTCGAGCCGGCGCAGCATGCCTTCAAGCGCCCCTTCAACCAAGGCCTCATAGGTGATGCGTGACTCATCCACATAACTCTGGCGGATGGTCTCCATGGCACGCGTCAGCAGTTCCATCTGACGGTAGGCATCTTCCGGCGGCGGCTTCATCGTCGGCTCCTTGGGTTTCTCAGCCGCCGGTTTCGGAGGAGCCGGGTCGTCCTTGGGTTTCGGTTTAGGCGTCGTCGTTTTTGTTGCCTTGGGTTTTGACGACGCAGGAGCGGACGCGGCTGCAACAGCAGGCGTGGATGACGGGCTAGCCGCTCGGAGAGCAGCTCCGGTGACTAAACAAAGACTGAGGGCCAGGACACAGCGCATGGGCGGACATTGCATCATTCCGGCGGGAGCAACAGGGCAAAATTGCCGCGTGTGGCTTTCATGGCAGGCAGGCAGGACACCGCGCGGGACGGAGCCATGTGCGCAAAAACCCCTC
The DNA here is from genome assembly GCA_947477755.1 of Verrucomicrobiaceae bacterium. Taxonomy (GTDB): domain Bacteria; phylum Verrucomicrobiota; class Verrucomicrobiia; order Verrucomicrobiales; family Verrucomicrobiaceae; genus Prosthecobacter. The sequence continues at coordinate 1,195 of CANJVS010000344.1, forward strand.
ATGAGGGTGAACAGGGGGTTAGTGATCAAGCGACTCGTTCATGACGGCCATGAGGTGATTTCATCCGCCACGGCACACCCGCTGCTCTTCACAGGTTGCCAGCCACTTGGATGCGCGTAGTCTCCTGACCGCTCTTTGTCGGGCGGGCGTATCTCCCCCACAACATGTCTGATTTGGAAAATCCCTTTCAAGAAACCCTGCTCCAGCGTCATCGCGCTGATCCATGCACAGTGGTCATTTTTGGTGCCACCGGCGACCTGACCAACCGCAAGCTGATCCCGGCCTTCTACAATGTGGCCGCCTGCGGAGATCTGCCGCCGCAGTTCAAAGTGATCGGATTTGCCCGCCGCGACAAGACCGACGAGGTCTTCCGCAAGGAGCTGGAGGAAGGCAACCGCAAGAACTCCCGGCAACCGCACACCGACGAACTTTGGGCCAGTTTTGCCCAGGGCATCCATTATCACCGCAGCGAGTTCGAGGACCCCGCCGGTTATGTGAAGCTGAAGCTTCTGCTCGACCAGTTCGACAAGGAGCGCGGCACACCGGCGAACCGTCTGTTTTACCTGGCCTCCGCGCCGGAGGCCTTCAAGCCGATTCTGGAAATGCTGCGTGCCACTGGTTTAAACCATGGCGTGGGTGGCCGGTGGGCGCGGGTGGTGTGCGAGAAGCCGTTTGGCAAAGATCTCGCGACAGCCCGTGGTTTGAATCAGGCGGTGGCCGAGACCTTTGAAGAAAAGGACACCTACCGCATCGACCATTATCTGGGCAAGGAAACCGCCCAGAACATCATGGTGCTGCGCTTTGCCAATGCGCTTTTTGAACCGAACTGGAACAGCAGATACATCGACAACGTGCAGATCACCTGCGCCGAGAACCTGGGCATGGAAGGCGGACGCGGCGGCTACTACGACACCGCCGGAGCACTGCGTGACATGGTGCAAAACCATCTCTTCCAGCTTCTCAGCCTCGTGGCCATGGAGCCGCCGACCGATCTCAGCGCTGACAGTGTGCGCGATGAAAAAGTGAAGGTGATCCGCGCACTGCGGCCGCTTGTCGGCCCGGAGGCCGTGGGTGCCAATGTCATCCGCGCTCAATACACCGCCGGCAGTGTCGATGGCGTATCGAGAGTGGGCTATCGTCAGGAAGACCGGGTGAATCCCGAATCACAGACGGAAGCCTACGTGGCGCTGCGTCTCTACATCGACACCTGGCGCTGGCAGGGAGTGCCGTTTTACATTCGCGTGGGCAAGCAACTGCCGAAAAAGGCCACGGAGATCAGCGTGCATTTCAAAAAGCCGCCACAAGTTCCCTTCGCCACCGGGCGGCTTCCCGGCAGCAGCGAAAACACCCTCGTCATCCGCATCCAACCGGATGAAGGCATCGCCCTGCGCATCCTGGCCAAGCAGCCCGGCCAGGCGCTTTCCATGCAGCAGGTGAAGATGGATTTCCGTTACTCTTCGAGCTTTGGCAAGGCCAGCCCCGAGGCCTATGAGCGCCTCCTGCTCGATGCCATGGCCGGTGATGCCACCCTGTTCGCACGGCGCGACGAAGTGGAGAATGCCTGGAAGTTCATCGACGAGATCGAGCAAGCCTGGCACCAGTCCGCGACCCCGCCGCCGATGTGTGAATATCCCGCCGGAAGCTGGGGTCCCAAAGAAGCCGACGACCTCCTCCGCCAGGATGGTCACGAGTGGCGCCTGCTGTGACCCGTCTGGCTTGATGGCACTCCGCTCCACTCTTGTCTTCCCACCAGATTCAGGCCAAACTCCCGCCATGAACACCTCGCTCGCCATTGACAGCCTGTCTCGTGATGAACAGCTCCTGCTGCTTCAAACACTGGTGGACCGGCTTTTCCCCGAATCAAAACCGGAACAGGAAGAGGCTTTCCCGGATTGGGTGGTGCAGGAACTTGAAGAGCAGGATGTCAGAGTGCAGGCCGGACTGGAAAAAGGAGAGCGTTGGGAGGTCGTGAAAGAAAGGCTGACCAGGGAATTTCTGCAATGAAGGTCATTGTTCGTGAGTCGGTTTACTCGGACCTGCGTGAAACGGTGCTTTTCTATGAAGCGCAGGAACAAGGAATCGGACTGACCTACCTCGCCCACATGCTGAACGAGATCGAACATCTCCCAAACTTCGCCGGCACTCACAGTCGATTGGGAAAATTTTATCGCGCCCTCGTGAAGAAACATCACACGGCCATCTTCTACATTTTAACGAACGATCTGTTGGACATCCGGCGGGTGATCGATCTCCGTCGCAATCCGAAGTGGATCCGGCGCGCACTAAAACGCTCCCTTTAATATTCATGCCCCTCTCCGAAGACACCCTCTCATGCCTCGGCACCGAAGTGCCGCTGCCAAAGATTGACCGCGCGCTCAAGGAGCTATGGGACAGTGATGCGGCAAAGACACGCGCCTCGCTCATCAATTTTGCCATCTACAGCGAGGACCCAGAATCGCTTGCCGGGAATAACGAACTTCTCGGCAAAATCACGGCCGAGCACGCCTGCCGTGCCCTGCTCATCACCTGCCTACCGGATGCCCGGCCGCAGCGTGCGCGCGCTTGGATCAATGCGCTCTGCCGTCCCTACCAGGGCAGGCAGATCGTGTGCAGTGAGCAGATCTCTTTTGTGCTGGAGGGCGGTGATGCCGCGCAGGTGCAAAATGTCGTGTTCGCCCATCTCGACTCGGATCTGCCGCTCATCATCTGGTGGCAGGGCGGGCTGACAAAAAATTTCGAGGAGCGCTTCTACAGCCGCATCGACACGCTCATCATCGACAGCAGCACCTGGGCCGATCCCCGCCGTGAGTTTGCCGGGCTGATGGCGGCCAAGTCGGCAGAGACGGCAGACTTTGATATCCGTGATCTCAGCTGGACCCGCAGCCACTTCCTGCGCACGGCACTGGCAAATTCCTTCCAGGATGTGAAGGCGCGCGGGCATCTGCCGGAGATCGAAACCATCGAGATCACCCACGCCAAAAGCCAGC
>CANJVS010000345.1 GCA_947477755.1 Verrucomicrobiaceae bacterium
ATCGCCAATGCCGTGCTCACCGCGCTGTTCTTCTTCTGATCATGATCCCGACTGCCAGCAGCACCAGCGCCGAACCGATCATCGAGGTCGATTCGCTGGTGCGGCATTTTGGCAGGCAGCGCGTGCTCGCCGGCGTCAGTTTCAAAGTCTATGCGGGTGACACCTTCATCATCATGGGCGGCAGCGGTTGTGGTAAAAGCACGCTGCTGCGTCACCTCATCGGCACGGAGAAGCCGACCTCCGGCAGCATCAAAATTTTCGGCGAGGAGATCACCACCATGCGTGGCGGCGCGCTGCAACGACTGCGCGGCCGCTACGGCATGCTGTTTCAATCCGGAGCGCTGCTGCAGTCACTCACCGTGGCTGAAAATGTGGCCCTGCCATTGATCGAGCACACCCGGCTCGATCCCGGATTGATCGACACCGTGGTCAAGATGAAGCTGGAGCAGGTCGGCCTGACCGGTCACGGTCACAAGAAACCCTCGGAGATCAGCGGTGGCATGAAAAAGCGCGCCGCCCTGGCCCGCGCGCTCGCCCTGGATCCACCGCTGGTGTTCAGCGACGAACCAACGGCCGGACTTGATCCCATCATGACCGCTGTGGTGGATGAACTCACGCAGCGACTCACGCAAAAGATCGGTGCCACGGTGGTCGTCGTCACCCATGATATGAACAGCGTCTTCCGCATCGGCACGCGCATCATCATGCTAGGCACCGGACCCAACCAGGGTAAAATCATCGCCGAAGGCACGCCCGACGAAATCAGGGCGCATCCCAATCCAGCTGTGCAGCAGTTCATCAACGGCGATCCCACAGGTGATGGCAGCGACGATTCCGGCGAGCTTCTGTATCGCGACATGCTGCTCGGAAAAACCTGACCGCCCCACTCTCCCACACCATGAAAAACAAGAACGACATCTTCGTGGCCAGCCTGGTCATCCTGTGTTCACTGGTACTGCTCGGCGCGCTGCTGTTTGCCATCTCCGGTGATCCCTGGCGCAAACCGCAGCTACGCTTTTCCGTGGACTTCACGGATGTGACCGGCATCCGCCGCAATTCAAATGTCCTCTATTCCGGCGACACCATTGGCATTGTTGAAAGCATCGAACACCTCGCTCCAGCAGACCGTCTCGTCGCCAACCGCACCGTGCGCGCGCACCTCGCCATTTTCGAGAAAGCCGCCATCCCGGCGCATGTGGAGATCATCATCAGCGCCGAATCCGTTCTGGGTGAAAAACACATCGCCATCGTGCGCACCGATGACGAGGGCGGCCTGCTGGCTGATGGCGCGAAGCTCACCTCGTCCAGCCTCGGCAGCATGCTGGAAATGATGCTGCCGGGAGGAGATGCCATCATCACCAACATCAAGGACATCACCGCCGATCTCAAAAAAATCACCGTCCCGCTAGGCAATGGCAATGGCGCAAAAAAACTCACCGACTCCCTCGCCAACATCGAAATCTTCACGCAGGACTTGAAGAAGGTTTTTGCCGGTGACGGCAAATCACCGGGCTTCGGCCAGAAGCTCAGCGCGGTGGCCGACAAACTCGAGGAAACCGTCACCGGCATCCAGGAACTCGTGAAGGGTCCAAAGGGCGCAGCTGAAAAGGGACTCGCCAACCGTGCCGACGCCATCCTCGCAAACCTGGAGGGTTTCTCCAAGGAGCTGCACCAAACCATCGCCGGAACACCCGGCGGGACGCCAGGCCTGCGGGTGCGGATCGAAGACATCACCGAGGAGGTGCAAGGCCTGCTCTCAGGCGGCAAGGACGCCTCGGGTCCGGGATTGGAGAAGCATCTCGACACCACCATGCGCAAGGTCAACACCCTGGTCGAAGAAATGAACGCCCTCGTCGTCTGGGGTGAATACATCACCGGCACGCTCGCTGAAAAGCCCAGCCGCCTGATCTATGGCAGCAAGGAAAATGATGTGCCGAGCAAGGAGCAGATCATCGAGCACATGCGCAGTAGTCAGAAGCCTTTTCCAGTGCGCATCAAGGAACTCGAATCCGGTGCCAAACCCGCTGCCGGCAGTCCTGGCCCAACAAAAAGTGCCGGGCCGGAGGAAAAGAAGAAGGGCCTGTTTAACTCCACCAAACGCCGTGAGTAATCCACAGTCCACCGAATCGCGACAGGCCGTGCTGATCGACGTGGCACGCCGTTTGAGCTGCACGCATGATCTTGGCGAGCTCGTCGATCACATCCTGCAGCGCTCCCGTGAAGTGATGGACTGCGAGGTCTGCTCCATCCTGCTGCCAGACGGTCCGGACGAGGATCTGCTGATCCGCTCCACGCTTGACGCCATCAACTCGATGGAGATCCGCGTGCCCAGGGGCAAAGGCATCGCCGGTGATGTTTATGCGACCAAAAAGGTCGTCAACATTGAAGACGCGCTCAGCGATCCGCGCCACTTCCGGCCAGCTTCTGACAAGTCCGATCTCGTCACCCGGGCGATGCTCACGATTCCTCTGCTGGATGGCGGACACTGTGTCGGCGTGATGCAGGCGATCAATCCAAATCACAGCGCCTCCTTCACCGCGCAGGATGTGGAGATGTTTGAAACCTTTGGCAGTCTCATTGCCGTCACGCTGCTGCGGCTTGAATCGCAGAAAAAAGCCATCCAGGAGGCGGAGACACGGCAGCAGCTCTCACTGGCCACGGAGATCCAAAACTCCTTCCTTCCCGCACCACAGGTGCGCCTGGGTGACATCGCCGTGGAAAGCTTCTATGAACCCGCCAGTGAGGTCGGCGGTGATTTCTTTTTCTGGCATCAGATCGACGACGGTAAAATTCTTCTCGGCGTGGGCGACGTGTGCGGCAAGGGGCTGCCTGCCGCGCTCGACATGGCACGTGGCACCACGCTCATCGCCTCCACCGCGCACCTGTGCACCACGATGAATCTGGCGGAGTGGATGACCACACTGAACCGGCGCCTTTGCGGTGTGATGAAAGCCGGCCGATTCATCGCCATCAAAGCCATGCTCGTCTGCCCCAGGACCCGCCGCGTGCAGCTCTGCTGCGCGGGATTGCCTGGTGCGCGCGTGTTTGATGGGAGGGGATGGAAAGAAGTTCAGGCGCCTGGCAATGTGCCGCTCGGCATCTCATGCGCCGCAAGCTATGAGGAGGCGGAACTGCCTCTCAGCACCGGCCGTCACTGGATGATCTTCACCGATGGCATTCTCGAAGTGCAGAACAGTGCAGGCGAGTACTTCGAGGATCACGCCATGGAGCAGGCTCTCCAGGTGACACCCGGCGGTGACGCCGGAATGACCCTGGACCGCCTTGTCAAACAATGGCGCACCTTCTCCCAAGGCGCGGCCTATCAGGATGATGCCACCGTGCTCACGGTCACCGATCACTCCGCGCCGCCGCCCGCTGAACTCGCACTCACCTGCCACCCCGAAACACTGCGCCTCGTGCGTGAATTCATCGAGGCCTGGGCCTGCTACCACGGGCTGCGTGATGACATCACCGGATTGATCGTGCTCGGTTGTGATGAAGTGATGAGCAACATCTGCAAATACGCCTACTGCTCCACCAGCGCCGAACGTTCCGCCTGCTGCCGCATCGAGTCCGATTCCGAATCCGTGCGCATCCTGATCAAGCACCACGGGGCCGGACTCACCAACGAAGACTTCCAAAAGCTCATCACCCCGCCCTCAGCCGGCGAGCGCATTGGCGGTCTTGGCCTGCATGTCATCAGCGAAGTTTTCGACTCCGTTGATTTCCGCCGGGAAACGGACAGGTCGGTGATCGAACTGGTGAAACGGCTTTAAAACTTCCGGCGCAGATCCTCACGGACTCAGTCGCTCGCGCTTCCAGCCGGCACCGTCGCGAGTGTAGCGGAGCCGGTCATGCAGGCGGCTGAAGCGGCCCTGCCAGAATTCGATCTCATTGGGCAGGAGCGCGTAGCCACCCCAGTGCGGCGGGCAAGGGATGTTGCCATTGGCAAAGCGGGCGGTAATTTCAGCCTGACGCTGTTCCAGCCATTCGCGACCGGGGATAACCTGACTCTGCATCGAGACCCAGGCACCGATCTGATGTCCACGGGGACGGCTGGCGAAGTAGCGCTCAACCTCCGCCTCCGGGAGTTTGCTGAGCGTGCCGCGAATGCTCACCTGATGATGCCGCTGGGTCCAAAGGAAGATGGAACTGGCATTCGGATTGG
>CANJVS010000346.1 GCA_947477755.1 Verrucomicrobiaceae bacterium
GGGAATTTAATTCCCCAAGACCAACAAAAAACATCCAAGCCATGAAAACGAATCCACTCATTCACCACGTGCTTCTAGCCGTGGCATCCACGGGCCTCACCCTGGCCCAGGCTCCATCAGCACCACCACAGCATGGTCAGTCGCGAGGTCCCGCTCAGCAGCAATTCCCGGCTCAGCGTCCACGTCCGGCGCACCGCCTCATGGCACCCAATTCCATGCCGCCACGTCCCAGCGATCCGCTGCCAAATCTGACCGCCGACTTGTTGACCGCCTTCTCCGATGGTCTCGAAGAATTCACCAATCGTGAAGACGCCGCAGGCGGACTGGGTCCCATCTTCAATCAAAACTCCTGTGCTGCCTGCCACGTTCAGGGAGGCATCGGAGGTGCCGGCTTCATCAATGTGACCCGTTTTGGCCGTGTGACGAATGGCACCTTTGACCCTCTCGCGGATCTCGGCGGCTCCCTGCTTCAGGCACTGTCGATCAATCCTGCCGCGCGTGAGTTGGTGCCACGTGAGGCCAATGTCGTCGCCCGCCGTCAGACAACACCTCTCTTTGGCCTCGGCCTAGTCGAAGCCATTCCGGATGATGTCATTCTGGCTGGCGTGCATGAAGGCAAGCCAGATGGCGTGAAAGGAAAGGCCCACATGGTCACGGATATCGTCTCCGGTCAGCGGATGGTGGGTCGCTTCGGCTGGAAAGCTCAGCAGGCCACGCTGCTCGCTTTTTCCGGGGATGCCTACGTCAATGAGATGGGCATCACGAACCGCTTCTTCCCCACCGAGAATGCGCCGAATGGCAAAGCGGATGTTCTCGCCGCCTTTGACCGGGTGGCCGATCCGGAAGACACCATCGATCCCGTCACTGGCAAATCGGACATCGACCATTCTGCCGATTTCATGCGCCTGCTCGCGCCTCTGCGCCCCCTGCCACCCTCAGCATCAGCCTCTGCGGGCAGGGCGGCTTTCCAGTCCACAGGCTGCGCCGTGTGCCACACTCCGCGCATGTTCACCGGCACGAATGACATCGGCGCCCTCAATCAAAAGCCGGTCGATCTCTATTCCGATCTCCTGCTCCATGATGTGGGCGCTTTGGGTGATGGCATCGTCCAGGGTGATGCCGGTCCGCGCGACATCAGGACCGCGCCACTCTGGGGCACCCGTGTCAGCGCCCCCTATCTGCACGACGGCCGTGCGCCGACAGTCGATGCGGCGATCCGTTTCCATAGTGGCGAAGCCGAAGCTTCAAGGAACCGCTACCTGAAACTCAGCGTCCAACAGCGCCAGCAGCTGCTCGATTTTATCAACACGCTTTAAGTTAGGTCGCGACCTGGAAACCGTGTTGAGAGTTTCTTGTTGAGTGAATGAAGCCGGAAGACTCAAGAGTTGAATTTGAATCACTCAACTCTCAACCATGAACTCTCAACTCCGGTTTAAAGTTCAAGGCTTCAGCAAGAGGCGCCATCGGCATCAGCCGCTGGCGCCTTTTTTATGCCCTCGCGGGAAGTGGTCCCGTGCTCAGATAGGCCGTCGGGTCCGGAAGGCCGGCCTGGATGAAGGCCTCACGCCGCTCGACGCAGGTGCCACAGGTGCCGCAGTGGATTTCCCCGCCTTTGTAGCAACTCCAAGTCCGGGAAAAATCGACGCCGAGTTCGTGACCGAGTCTGGCGATCCCGGCTTTGTCCATGGCGATGAACGGGCGCAGCAACTCGATGCGGGCGTAGGTGCCCTCGCGCATGGCTTCAGCGATGGCCCGCATGAATGGCTCCCGGCAGTCGGGGTAGATGGCGTGGTCACCCGAATGAGCGGCGATGACCAGCGCTCCGGCTCCGCGTGATTCGGCGATGCCGCAGGCGATGGCGAGCATGATGCCATTGCGAAACGGAACGACGGTGCGCTTCATGTTTTCGTCGGCGTAATGCCCATCCGGAATGTCACCGCCGCTTTTGAGCAGGTCGGAGGCAAACAGATCATTCACAAACGGCAGCGCCACGACGTCATGCGGCAGGCCAAGCTGCCGGCAGTGCCAGCTGGCAAAGGTAATCTCCTTTTGGTTATGCTTGGATCCGTAGTCAAAACTCACCGCGCCGGCAATCTCGTGCTCCCTCCCGGCCCAGTAGAGGGCGGCGGTGGAGTCCATGCCGCCGCTGAGCAGGATGAGTGTTTTCGACATAACAAAAAAGGGTTCAGTGATGCGTGCTCAGCGATGCCGTGGGCCACTCAAGCGGCACCTCGCGATTCGGATGGCGGGCCTCACAAGTGAGCTGGATGCCACCGCGGGCGACAAAACGACCACGCACGATGGCCTGCTTCGGCGCGCAGGCCTTGACCAGATCATCAAGGATGCGGTTGACGATGGCTTCGTTGAAAGAGGCGTGATTGCGATAACTCGCCAGATAGAACTTCAGTGACTTCGTTTCCACACAGCGCTCGTCCGGGATGTAGAGGATCTCGACATGCGCGGCGTCTGGCTGACCGGTCACCGGGCAGAGCGAGCTGAAATCGGGCGCGCTGAGATGGATGCTGTAGTTACGCCCCTGGGTGCGGTTCGGAAAGGTCTCCAGCGCCGCCTCGTCAGGAGAGGCTGGCAGGCGGTGCTCGGAGCGCCCGAGCAGGGAGAGGTCGGCGGGTTGGGAATCAGACATGCGCGGCAGTATGCCTGTCTTGCCTCCTGTGGCAACCTCGCGGGTGCTGCATTCAAAAGCGAAACGAGCCATGACGGCTCAATAATCACGCGCCAGCAGGTAGTCCGCCAGCTCGCGCAAACGCACACCGCTTTCACCAAAGATGCCGAGCACGTCATGGGCCAGCTGCGTGAGCCGGTGCGCCTCATCACGCGATGCCTCCAGCCCGATCAGGGCCGGGTAGGTGGACTTCTCCGATACCAGATCCTTGCCCGCGCTCTTGCCCAGCTTCTCACTCGTCTGCGTCACATCCAGGATGTCGTCGATGATTTGAAACGCCAGTCCGGTGGCCATGCCAAAGTCCCGCAGAGCCGCCAGTTGCTCAGGCGTGGCGTTGGCGCTCATGCCGCCGAGTTTCAGGCTCGTGGTGAGCAGCGCCGCCGTCTTATTTTCATGAATGAAGCGCAGCGCTTCAAGCGGCAGCTTCCGCCCCTCGCCCTCCAGGTCCGCCACCTGACCACCGACCAGATGCAGGCTACCCGCAGTGACCGCCAGTTCGTGCACCAGATCGCCCGCATGATAACGCGCGGTGATCGGCGTCTTCACCACCATTTCAAAAGCCAGCGCCTGGAGCGCATCCCCCGCAAGCACGGCGATGCCGTCGCCAAAAACCTTGTGGCAGGTCGGCACACCGCGCCGGAAATCATCATTGTCCATGCTTGGCAGATCATCATGAATCAAAGAGTAGGTGTGCAGGCACTCCACCGCACAGGCCGCTGCAGCGGCATTCTCCAGCGAACCACCACAGGCCTCCGCCGCCGCCAGACAAAGGATGGGCCGCAGCCGCTTGCCGCCCGCGAACACGCTATGACGCATCGCCTTATGGATCGTCTCCGGCGCCGTCTCCGCAGATGGGATCAGGCGTCCCAGCCAGGAGTCAACATAGGCGCAGCGTTCAGTCAGGTAGGATTTGAGGTCAGGCATGGGCAGCGCGCATCAAGGCGGTGGCTCCCGCTGAGCGCAAGGATTTCGATGCATTCAAGTGGAAGCGGAAAAGGCAGAGTCCTTCAAACTGAGACCCTTCAGCCTACGGCAACTCCTGGCTTTCAATGTGACGCGGCCTGGAACTCCACCGACTAGCCGACGAGCGGATTGGGAAGATTTTGCTCGATAAAGCGGATGATCTGCTCGGTCGTGGCAGGCTTTGCGAGAATGGGGTAACCCTTGATCATCCCGCCTTGGGAGGACGTGGCAGTGTGGAAGACAACGACAACGTGTTTGAGGTTTTCGTCGTTTTTCAATCGGTACAAAATGTCAGCCCCGTCGAGATCAGGCATCATGACATCGAGAATCACCAGATCGGGGACAAACTCCCTGATCGAGTCGAGCGTCTTGAGGGAGTGGTTTTCCTCGCGCACTTCATATTCACCTGCGTCCTCGAGGTTCATGCGCAGAAGAGTGGTGAGGAAGGGCTCGTCATCGACCAGCAGGATGCGTTTCTTACGGGTGGTGGAAGAGGTTGGTGAGTTCATGATGAGAAA
>CANJVS010000347.1 GCA_947477755.1 Verrucomicrobiaceae bacterium
CGTGATCAAACTCGAAACTGTTGCCGTCAAAGAACGTCGCGAACTTCATCACCTGATGGAAGTTGTCCGTGCCGGTCGGTGAAAAAGCGGAGTGCTCCGTGCCATCCTCGCGGATGCGCTGGCGGCAGACATTGAAGTGCCATGGCAGGCTGCGCGTGGGATGATGGCCCACGATCTGGTTTAGCGGATCATTCTCATCCTGCCGGATGGGAAGCCGTATCTCCGCGATCCAGTGGTCGTTTTCGATGCGTGTGGCGACCTCGGCCTTTGAATCCCACGAGAACCATGCCGAGTGCGCCGCGCCGCGATCGAGATCACACACCGCGCCATTCGGGCTGATGGCGATCTGATAATACGAGTGAGCCTCTGTCTCGATGAGCAGTTCAACTGCATCACCATACCACAGGGCGCTGTCGTCTTTTTTCATCGTGCCGATGTTTGGCTTCTCGCCGGGATGTTCCTCGCAGCGGATGGCGAAGCAGAGATCATTGCCGAGCCATGCGGCCTTCACGGTGGTGCCAAAGATGGGCTGGCGCCCGGTTTGCAGCTCGCGCAGCTGCACCGTGGCGGAGGGAAAGGCTTTCACCCACGCGTCTTCATCGAGTTTGCCGTCGATCACGATCTTCTCACGCGGCGGCCCGACGAGCCGGAGGACCGGCAGCGGACCGCGCAGACTGCCGAGCTGCTGGCTCTTGTGGCGCAGGCCCTTGAGATAGCTGTCAATGAGCCCAAGACGTTTGCCGAAAACACTCGAGGCGTCGGTTTTCAGTTTTGCCCGGTCGAACAATGCGAGCGCCGTTTCGGCTTTGTCTTTCTCCTTTTCCATCGCCTGCCAGTTGGCCTCGCAGTAGTCAAAGAAGGCATTCATTTCGGCCTCGGCCGGGCCGTAAAAAAGGCGCACATACTCGCGGAACATCGCATCCACGCTGGCATCCCTGCCACCCCAGTACATGCGCTGGGTGAAATAGACCGGAAAATGATTGTAGCCCATGTCCTGCTTGTCGATCTCCTGGCGGATGCTCAACCAGATGTCCTCGCCCTGGGAAATGCCCTTGGTGGCATTGATTCCCGAGCCGAGTGAATGCGGCGTGAATGAAGGCAGATACCAGCCGCGATCAGTGAACGGGTAGTTTTCGAAGTTGATGATCGGATTCGCGGTCTTCGGCAGCCAGCTCTCGCGCAGCTTGCGGACTTCTTCCTGCTCTTCGGGCCGGTTGTTCATGGGCCTGCGTCCGCCGACGATGCTGACGACGACATTGGGCTCCAGCCGGTCGATCTTCAGCGGAGGCAGCGAGTAGATACCGTAGGCGCAGCAGATAATCTTTTGGTTAGGATGCGTCTTGCGCACTTCTCCGGCCACGCGATTCACGAAGTCCCAGATGTAATCCGATGCCTGGCCGCGGTTGTCGCGTTCCGGCGAATCCCTGCCGGCGCAGAGCGGGCACTGGCAGATGGCGGTGTAACCATCGGGTGGCATCACGGAGACCATGTCCATCCGGTAATGATCAAACACCGAGCGCACGAAGCGGACCGTCTCGCGGAACAGTTCCTCATTCGAGTAGCACAGGTGGTTGTTCGCGCCGGGCTGGAAGCGCCGCTTGCCGCCATACAGAGCATACCAGTCAGGATGTTTTTCGAACACCTCCTCATGGTTGGTCAGCGTGTCCATGCCGTGCGCGGCCTCGATGCCATAGGGATCGCGCAGGCCGATGCGCATCGCCCACCTGGCCATGTCGGCTCCGTAGATCCCAAAGCGCACATTGAAGCGGCGGATGGAAAAATCAGGCCGCACGGTCTCATCGATGCTCGGCTGCGAAAGGGTCTTCATGGATGGCATCACCTCGCCAATTTCACCCGGCATGTACCAGCGCGCCCCGAGTCGCATGAGAAAGCCGCAGACGGCGTTGAATGAGCCGCGCTCATCCTGCTGCCACATCTCGATGGGTTTGCGCTTCCCTGTGCTGCGCTCCGCATCCGGCAGGCCGGTGTCGCCAGGCAGGTTGAACCGGTCCTTGTAGATCAGCATGTTCGGCATGCCCCAGAGAGAATGGGTGATTTTCCGCCATTCCTGCTGCGCCCGGCCGCTGACGAGATCGGCATTGTTCCTGCCCCACGGTTCAATGGGCGTGAACTCCGTGTCATCGCCAAGAAACACCATCCAATCAGAGCCTGAAACCAGCCGGTAAGCCCCGTCCTTCAAGCCTTCCGCCGTGATCTTGAGCCTGTCCGTGTGCCCGCTGCGGCCGACAAACAGGTGCACGGCATTTTCTCCCGGAGTGGTGACGATCGGCAGGTGCGCGCCGCTGATCTTTTGGATGCCATCCTGCAATTCCTGCGCGGCGAGCCGTGCACTGCGCAGCGGCTTCTCCGCGATGACGATCTCGGCGCTGGCCTGGCCATCCCTAACAAGTAACGCATCTGAAGAGTGAAGTGCCGCCGACTGGCCGAGTGCCAGTCCGGCAAGGGTCATGCGGAGGAGGAATGAGGTCCGCATCATGGGTTGCTGGTTTTGGTTTTCGCGTAGTCCTGGAATCTTGACTCCAGCGCCCCGGGCTTCGGCTGGCCTTTGGCAAAGTAGAAGCGGTAGCGCAGCGTGAGACTGTCACCCTTCTTGATCGTATGATCACCGGTGCCTGCCGGTTTTTCCGGCTCGAAATCATGCAGGCCAAAAGGGTTCACGGCGAAGAGACCATAGTCGCGGGCATGCCAGGTGGTCGGGGAGCGGAGATTGGACGGATGGCTGAAGATGATGACTCCGACAGGATTGCCTTTTGGATCAGGGCCATGATAGCAGACCCAGTTGGCGTGCTTGCCCCACACGTCTTTGTCTCGGATGCCATTGCTGTTGAAGGCGTGACCCGTGGACTGACCGGTGTTCACACCGCTTTTGCCGCTGTTCAGACTGAGTGACGGGCAGAGGCGCAGGGCCATCGTTCCTTCCTTGGTGTCGCCGATCAAAACATCGCCCTCAGTCGCCTTGAGCGTGATGTCGAAGTCCAGTGTCTTTTCGCCCTCCGGCAGCGCGGTGATGGTGATGCGGCGCTCGTCGGTCATGACGACTTTTTTGTCCGGGCCGATCCATTGTGTCGATGCGGTGAATCGTCCGTGATTGCCATCAGCCTGCACGTTGGCAAAGCCGGAGTGAACTTGTTTGCCGAACACCTGATACTCGGCCCAGAAATTGATTTCATTGATCCGGGAATGGCCAAACCACAGCGAGCGGTGATGCGGATGATCCATGAACATCGCCTCGCCGGGCGCATCCTTCTTCATCGGAAACTCTCGTGTCACATTCGCCCCCGCCGCGCCGATGATCGGATACAGGTAGGGCCGTGCCGTCTCCTTCGTCACGTATTCCGTGAAAATCTGCCCGTCGATCTCGACACGCAAACCGGCATCGCTGGGAGTGAGTGACACGGTTTGGGCGCTCAATGAAGCGAGCGAAAACAAAAGCGACGAGGCAAGGGTGAGAGTGGTCTTCATGAGCGATGATGGATGAGTCATACGGAGTGAGTTTGATCTCATTTACGTTTCCGGCATCATTCGGCTGGCCGCTGGCTGACCATGGTTCAGCAGGCAATCCTTTGGCATCGCAGTTCACGAGCCAGGTGATGTCGTGCGCCGCGGCCACCGGGCCGGTTGCCGTCAAGAAGAACGCAAACAGGCCGGGGCGTGGGATGAACATGAAAATTACTTTTTGTTCGGCGCTGGTGTCCCTTTGGCTTTTCCGGCGGCGGCTTTGGCGCGTGCTTCAGCCTGCTTTTTGGTGAACTCCACGGCGGCCGTTTCGAGCGCTGACCAGGAGGCCTTGGCTTTGTCGAGTTCGGCTTCGTTGAGTCCGAAGGCCTTGAGCACGCCGGTGGCCATGAGCTTGTTGCCCTCGGTATTCATGTGCACGCCATCGCTGGTCAGCACTTTGACGTTCGGCTTGTTCTCCGCCTTGAGACGCGTCTCAAACATCGCATACAGATCAGCCATCGGGACGCCTTTCTCCTTGGCGAGTTGGCGGAGGAAGTTGTTGTAGGGCGCGAGCAGGGCGTTCTCGTTGCTGTTGAGATTTTCGTGAATCACCGTCGCCGTCAGCATCACCGGCTTCACGCCTGCGGCCACTGCCTGATCGATGATGGCGGTGATGTTTTTCTTGTAGGTTCCGCGGGTCGC
>CANJVS010000348.1 GCA_947477755.1 Verrucomicrobiaceae bacterium
CGATCCGCCTTGAGTTTACGGCTTCGGACGATCCTTCGCCAGCATCTCGATTTCCGCGGCATTCAGTGTCCGGCGATACACGCGCACATCAGAGAGGCGTCCGTTCAGGGCGCCATTCATGCCGCTGCCGATGTGCAGCGGCGCATCGGGTTCGAGCTGGTAACCGGCAGCGTCAAAAACGGGTGTTTGAGAAACCATCCCGCCATCGACATACAAGGTTAGCCGGGTGGCCGACTTCACCGCCGCGACGTGATGCCATGCGGACGACAGCGTGTGGCCCCAGGCGACCTGCTGACCGGCGGAGAAGGCAAAAATTTTGCCGGACGGCAGCGTGCTGCAAAACACCTGACCATCGTGCTCGGCCATCGTCCAGGCGCGGCGATACGTGACATCGGGCGTGTGATCGAGCCGTGCGAGCTGCTTCCAGGTCTGGCCTCCCTCATACGAATACACCTCCGCGAGCGGCAGTGATCCGGCCATGAGGCGGCCGTTGTGAACCGTCATGCCCATGACCTCAAGTTCCTCGCCGAGCCGACCCACATCAGTCCACCGCCCGACGTCTTCAAAACGAAACACGCGACCGCTGCGCCAGGTGCCCGCATACAAGCGCCCTTCATATTGCGCGAAGGAATAGGTCTGCGTGTTGTCGCCGATCTGACCGCAGTCCGTCCAGGTTTTGCCGTCAAAGCGATGCACATGCCCGCCGTCGTAGCTGCTGGCGTAGATGAAGCCATCATGCACGGTCAGCGCTTCGACACGCTTCGGTCCGATCTCCTGGGTCTTGAGATCAGGGCCCTGTGGCACGGGCAGTGCCGTCCAGCGCGATTCGCCCTCGTAGCGGAAGAATCCGGCGGGCTTGAACAATGACGAAGCATAAAGCTGATCCCTGAACACCACCAGTCCGCCCACGGCTTCCGTCTCCGGCAATTGACCGCAATCCACCCAGCGCGTACCGCCTGCATAACAAAAAATGCGACCGCCCAGCGTGGTGTTTTCGGATTCCTTCAATGAGGAACCGCCGAGCCGATACTTGCCTGTTCCGGCATAGAGTTTGCCGTGATGCACCGCCAGCGCGGTGACTGAATTTGACTTGTCCGGCGATCCGCAGTCGATCCACAACTCACCACCACCGTAGCGATACACATGCCCTGATTCATCCTTGCCCGGTTCGCAGGTTCCCGCATAAAGCGCGCCTTCATGCACCGCGAGCGCAAAGGCGAGCGTGGCCTTGCCGGGGCGGCCGCAATCACGCCACTCCGACGTGCGATCATCGTCGATGCCGAACTGCAGGTGTCTCCAGTTCGCCTGATTGGTCGTGGCACCCGGGTTGCTCTTCAGCGTGAGATGATATCCACGCCGCTTCACAGGATCGTATTGGCTGACAAGATCCCCCGGCAAACGATCCGCCACCTCGTCCGATTGCATCCACATCGACCAGGTGAAATCACCCGAGCCCAGCCGTGGTGCGTCTTTGGCCGGAATCTCGAGCGCTTTGTCCACCACAGCCCAATGCGCGGCGAGATCACTTTTCAAATCTGCTTTGCCAGCACGCGGCCGCAGATGCTTGTCGAGAAATGCATACGCCGCCTGACGCTCCGCCGCAGGGAAGGCATGCCCGGCATCAGGATAGCGCACCGCGAGCCGGTCCGCGGCTTGGAACACCTCGCGATACACCGGCAGTGCCGCCGTGAAACAATCGCGCACGCCGGACACTTCAAAGTCCGGCGCATCATGCAGTGGCGCATTCACAAACACCGCGCGCGGAGCCAGCGCGGCCAGCACCTCGGTGAAATCAAAGGGAATCTTCGCCGGCACATCACCATACACCGACTTGATGCGCGGCATGTAATAGCGGCTGCTCCAGGCGCTCACGTTGCCGCCGTTGTGCTTCGCAAACACATTGAACCCGCAGCTCGACACCACCGCCTTCACCCGTGCATCAAACATGGCGAGAAACAGCGCATTATGCCCGCCGAGCGAATGACCAATGACGCCGATGGCTTCCGCATCGACATACGGCAGCGCTTGCAGCACATCCACCCCGCGCCGGTGATTGACGATGCCCTTCATCGTCGCGCTGTCATACTTCAGCGCATAAGGATCGGTCTTGTATTCCACGGCATGAACCAGCGGGTAGTCGAGCACGAGGCAGACGTAGCCGCGCTCCGCCAGTTCGTGCGCATAAGCACGATCCGCGCTTGCTGTTAGGCCTGCGGGCACATCCTTGCCCGGCGAGGAACTTACAGGCAGGCAGATCATCGCCGGGCGCTTGTCCTTCGCGGTCGCGCCATCCGGCACGAGCAGCCATCCCGGCAGGCGGTCACCCTGCTCGACCACAAAGGTCACATGCTGCCGCGTGTAGTGCCGCAGGGGCGTCTCGCCATCCACTTTCAGATTCAGGGGCGGCGCTGATTTTTCCGGCAGTTTTCCCATCACGAGTTCCATGTTTGCCCGGATGTGCGCCACGCGCCGCGCCCAGTCAGCCGGCGTTTGCACCGGTTGCGACCGGCCCTGAGCGTCCTTGTAAAAGAGCAGGTTGGCGCGGTCCGCATACCACGGCGCGTCCTGGCTTTGAGCCTTGCAGAAAATGACAGACAGCAGCAGCGTTGCTGCAATGGATGTGGTTAGGCGATTCATATGTGGGATGTGGAAATTCAGATTCAAGCCTGCCGCAGTTCTCCGAAGGTCGTGGTCATGATGTCCTTCAGCATGCTGCTGTCGTTTGAGTGGCAGATGAAGCGTGCGCCCTGCTTGATGGCACGGAGCTGCTGGCTGGTTTGGCCAAACCATGATCCGGCCGGGATGTGGCGTTTGTCGGCGGCATCGATGACCTTCTGCACCACGGCGATGAAATCAGGATGATCGTATTCATTCGGGATGCCCATGTTTGTCGTCATGTCATTCGGGCCGATGAACAGCGCGCTCACGCCGGGGATGGAGCAGATGGCATCCAGATTCTCGATGGCACGGACGGATTCGATCATCGGCACGAAGAGCGTGTCGGCGCATTTTTGTTCGATGTAGTCGCGCGTCTTGTCGCTCGGCCATTTGCCCTCCTTGATCGCGCGTTCCAGCGCCTCACCTTTGAGCGGGCGGTAAACGGCCGCAGCGGCGAGGCGCTTGATCATTTCGACATCCTCCGCATACGGGATGACGACGCCATCGAACGAATCGCACACCTTCGCCACATCATCAGCATCACGGCTGTGGGTGCGGGCGAGGCAGGCGATGCCCTTCGCGGCCAGGGCATAGCGCAGCGGCATGAAGTCGCCGATGTCGAGCGCGTTGTGCTCGGCGGTGACGATGACAAAATCGATGCTGCCATCAGGAATGAAATCAACGATGGCCGGAACCACGGCGTGCTGGATGAGGGTGCCAAAAACCGTGTGCCCCTTCATCATCTTCTCCTTGAGGATTCGAGCGGGCTTCGAGTTGGCGGGGCCGTAGGGCATCGGAGTGTTCATGGTGATGAGGCATACGGCCCGGGTGTCGCCCGATTATCCCCGGAAAGCGTATTCACTCACCGTCCGTAGGTTTGACGCGCATGTTCACCTTCCCGGGCAACTCATCCAGCCAGCACCGCCGCAGTTTTCTGAAGGCGGGGGCGCTGGGCGTTGGCTCGCTGACGCTGGCGGACTTGCTGCGGGCCGAATCGGCCGCCGGAATTCGATCTTCTAAAAAGGCGGTGATCAACATCCACCTCGATGGCGGACCGTCACAGCTGGATTTGATCGATCCAAAACCGGACGCGCCGTCCGAGATCCGCGGCGAGTTCAAATCACTGCCAACCAGGATCCCTGGACTGCATCTGACCGAACTGCTGCCGCGCCTGGCCGCGAATGCCGGCAAGTATGTCTTCCTGCGTTCGCTGACCGGAGCGATGGGCAATCACGATGCCTTTCAATGCCAGTCAGGTTTTGGTGAAAAGGAGCTCTCCTTCATCGGCGGACGCCCGGCGATGGGCTGTGTGGTGAGCAAGCTCCTGAGCACCTCCAAGGATTCCGCGCCCGCCTTTGTCGACCTCATGCAGGGCCGGCCGCTGGTCCGCAACAGCGCGCGCCCCGGATTTCTCGGCGCGGCCTGCTCGCCGTTCCGGCCGGACATCTCACACCTGTTTCATCGCGAGCTGGAAAACGGCATGAAGGC
>CANJVS010000349.1 GCA_947477755.1 Verrucomicrobiaceae bacterium
CGATGGAGGCCAAAAAGCAGCTCGCCGCAAACTGCGTGGCCATTTACCACAGCGCCGATGCCGCGAAGGATTGCCGTGAAGACTGGGATCTGCGCTTCAGCAAACGCGATCTCGCGAGTGTGGATCTGCCGATACTGAATCTGAGTGAGCGGCGTGATGTGCTCGGCGTCGTGCAGCACGCTTATCAGGCCGTCTTCAATCAAGCCATGTCCGGTGGTGATGTGCGCCGCCTCATTCAGGGGGGAAGCATCCAGCTCAATGGCGAGAAACTCAGTGATCCGAAAGCCGAGCCAGCCTGGGAGAGTGGCGCCGTGTTGAAACTCAACAAGAAGCGCAGCGTGCGATTGGCCTAAGGCGACGGTGACGAGATTTTCATTTGAGTTTCCCGCCATTCTCCGCCAGCGATGGCGCTCGTGATTCTCGTACTTACTGCCGGGTTTGGTGATGGCCACAACACCGCCGCAGCTTCCACTGCGGAGGCGCTCAGAAGACTTTGCCCCGGTGAGGACGTGCAGGTTTCTGATCTTGTCACGGAGGTTCAGCCACGCCTCGCCGGCATGCTAAAAGGCCTCTATCAACTGGCCATCACGCACTTCCCCAGCAGTTGGCGTTTTTTTTATCATCTACTGGGAAAGTCCGACCTGAATCCGCAGGAGACCCTGTTACTGGCACCCTTGGTGACTGGATTGAAGCGGAAAATCGAGACACTCAAACCGCGTGTCATCGTCAGTGCGTATCCGCTTTATGCCGGACTTCTGGATGCGCTCAGAAATCAGGGGGTGCCCGTGCCTGGCCTGGTGACGGTGATCACCGACTCGATCAGCATCCACCCCATTTGGCTCAAGCAACCAAGCGATCTGTACTGCGTGGCCGATGTCGAGACTGAGGCCGTGATGCAAAAGCAGGGCGTGCCTTTGAACAAGGTCCGCGTCACAGGCTTTCCTGTGAGTTTGCAGTTCACTGAAACTCTGCCCGCCGAAGCCTTGCAACATCAGGGACAACGCATCCTCTACCTGCCATCCACCACGGCGCGGCACGTCGCGGCAACGCTTGAGTCCCTGCGTCCACTGCTTCAGTCGGGCGTTCGGTTGACCATCCCGGTGGGAAAACATCACTCGCGACTCTACCATGTGCTGAGAAAATTCATGGATTCACTGTCCGGTTCACCTGTGGAAATCATTGGTTGGACAACCCGCATTCCGGAGATGCTGCGCACCCATGATGTGGTGATCTGTAAGGCCGGCGGTGCCATTCTGCATGAGGTGCTGGCGGCCCGCATTCCGGCTGTGATCGATTACGTCGTGCCCGGACAGGAGGAGGGAAACGCCGAGATGCTGCTTTCCCGTCACTGCGCCTTCCGCACCGAAACCGCCCAGACTACGGGTGAAGCCGTGGCAAAAGTGCTCGCCAATGACAGCGAGGTCGGCCGACAAATGCGGGCCAACATGCTGCCCATCAGCGTTCCGGATGCAGCCATGCGCACCGCACATGAGGTGCTGACAGTGGCCTCGCGGGCTTGACTCACTTCTCCTTTTTCTGGAAAAGGCGCTTAAAGAAATTGGGTTTCTGGACAGCAGGTGGCGTGACCGGAGCGACGCCATTGATGGGCGCGCTTGGGGCCTGAACCGGGGCAAAACGCGAAACGGGATCAGGCACACCTGATGCAGGCCGCGTGAAGTCCACCGCCTGAGGGCGGACACTGGGCGCGCTGGCGTTGAGGTTGATCACCTTTGGCGTTTTGGCCTTACCTGCACTGTCATATTCATGGATCACCTGCTGAAAGACTTCGCCATTCAGATTCATGAGCTGGTCTTCTTTGCGGCGGCCAAATTCATCAAAGAGGCACTTGCAGCGCGCCACCAGATTGCCGCGGCCATCATAGACATTGCCTTGCAGCGGCTCACCCTTTTCATTGAGAAGGAAGACCTTCTTCACCGTCAGGACATTGTCCGGGGTGTAGGTCGACTCGACCATTTCACGCGTATTCGGATCACTGACAGACTCCGTGCGTGATTTATCCTCGTGATAGATGGTTCGGCCGATGATCCTGCCCAGCTGGGCAAAAGAAACGCCCCCAAGGACGAGCCAACAAAGACCAAGATAGGCAGCGCGGTTTTTCATGATTGCGGAGTAGTGTATGCGGATAAAATAGCCGACTCATCCTGCCCAGACAATCTAGATTTCCTGCCATGAACCACTCACTGCCACAATCCCCAACCCCCGCTGATTGGAGTCAGTTCCTCAGCGATGTCACCAGTGAATTCGGCTGCACCACAGGCACCCTGCACCGCCTCGACCCGACTGACCGGCATCTCAAACTCGTCGCCGATCAGGCCATCCCGCCCCAGCTCATTCCGATCATTCAATCCATCCCCGTGGGCAAGGGCATCGCCGGCGCTGCCGCCGAGCGCCAGCAGCCGGTGGAGCTGTGCAATCTGCAAACGGACACCAGTGGCGTGGCCAAGCCCGGAGCCAAAATCACTCAGGTTCAGGGCAGTCTCGCTGTGCCGGTGATGGATGGAACCCGCCTCTGCGGCACACTCGGCATCGGCATGCAGGTGCCTCATGATTTCAGTGATGATGAAAAACAGCGACTCATGAATATTGCCCGTGACGTCGCCACGCGTCTTCTGCCTGCGGCCGCTTAAGCTGGCTGAACAAAGACTTTTCATGCAGCGTCTGAGTTTGCTACACTCTGCCACGCCATGAAAAAAATCTTCCTTGTTCCAGCGGTGCTGATCATCGCGCTTGCCACTGGACAGGCCCCTGCGCAGACCCTTGCGCGCAGGCCCACTTCAAGACTCGCGGTCGAGCCCGGCACCATCCACGTCGAGGACATTCTCACCAAACCCGTCTACCTGAAGATTCTCAACGACGCGCCCATCTATGTGAGTTCCAAGCTCGACCGGGCCATCGGCTCCATGATGCCCGGCACACTGGTGAAACTCGTGGGCCTGTCCGACACCGCCTTTCGTGTGCGCGGAAAAGCCCGACATGGCGACACTTCCGGCTGGATTCGGATGACGGATGCCCTCTCTCCAGATCCCAATCTCGTGCCTAATTTGAAGAAGCTGCACGAACGCCAGACCCAGGTCGAAGTGCTCATCGCCGCCCACCAGATCGCCCTTGGCATGACCAGTGAAGAAGTGCTCGCCTCCATGGGCAAGCCGTCGCGCAAATCCAGCAAACTCAGCGCCGCGGGAAAGGATGAGAAATTCGAATATGTGATCTTCGAGCGCATCCCGCAGTACACCACCAGCGTGGATGCCTTTGGCCGCCCTTTTCAATCCGTGACTTACATCAAAGTCGAGACCGGCAGCCTCAGTGTGAACTTCAAAAACAACACCGTGGAGACCATTGAAGAAACCAAGGGCAATCCGCTCGGCACCGGTGGTGTGAAAATAGTGCCGGGGCCGGTGCTGTTCGGCTTCTGAAGCTCGACCCTACTGCAGCACACGCAAAGCTTCGCGAATGAGTTTGTCGGCGCTGGTCGCCGGATCAAACCCGGACACTTTCACCAGATCATTGATCGCCTTCTGCGCCTCGCTCTGCTTGTAGCCGAGAGCGATCAATCCGAGCACGGCATCACTCATCGCCTCCTGACGCGGATCGTGTGTTCCCTTCGCCACTTGCGCGGCCTGCCAGGCATCGACAACACCGACCTTGTCCTTCAACTCCAGCACGATGCGCTCCGCCGTCTTCTTGCCCACACCCTTAATGCGCGCCAAGGCGGCCGTGTCATTGCGGATGACTGCATCTTTAAAGGCGGCTACCGGCATCCCGCTGAGCACAGACAGCGCCATTTTCGGCCCGATGCCCGACACGCGGTCCATCAGCAGGCGGAACAGATCCCGCTCGTCATTCGTGAAGAATCCAAACAGGGTGTGCTCGCGCTCCGTGACATGATGATGCGTCAGCAGCGTCACTTCACCGCCCTGCTGCGGCAACCGGTCAAAGGTTGTCAGCGGGATGTTCGTCAAATATCCAACCCCGCCAACATCGACAATGGCTCGGTGCGGCATGGCTTCGACGAGTTTTCCACGAAGAAAGGCGATCATGGCGCTGATGAAGGCGCGCCGAGGGGATGACGCAAGAGCTTTGATCTCCAGACTGGCGACTCAGGCGGATGTCATGCATGCTTCC
>CANJVS010000350.1 GCA_947477755.1 Verrucomicrobiaceae bacterium
ACGAGCGCGGCGTGCAGGTCCGCCTGCTTTTTCCAGAATTCATCCAGGCCCATTTCCTCAATCTGACTGATGCTGATGCGCCAGCCGTTTTCCTCGAAGACTTTGCGGTCACCCTCAATCGCGCGTGCCGGCGTGGCCTCGCGCAGCAGTGATCCGGCGGCGAAGAAGTCCCTAACAAATTGTGCAGCATCAATGTCCGCCACACCTGCCAGCCATTTCAGAATCTCCCGATCCGTGTTGGTCGAGGTCGGGCTGGTGAGGTTCAGCGTGTCTGAAATGAGGCCGGCGCACAGGCAGATGGCCGTGGCTTTGTCGGGTGTCAGGCCTCTCATGCGATACATGACGCCGACGATGGTGCTGGTGCTGCCGACGGGTTCATTGATGAAACGCACCGGTTCTTTTGTCCGCAGGTTGCCGCTGAGGCGATGGTGGTCGATCACCTCGACGATCTCCGCCTCGTCGGCGCCGGCCACGGCTTGTGAGAACTCATTGTGATCCACGAGCACGAGCTTGGTGCGCGGTACTTCGACGAGGTCTGATTTGGAAAATACGCCCTCCAGCCTGCCGGTTTCTTCATCGATCACCGGGAACAGCGGCTGATGGGAATTCTGCACCACATGGATGATTTCCCGCAGCGGAGTGCGTGTGGTGAAGCTCTGGAAATCGTGGACCAGCGCTTCTGCTATCGGCCGCGAGAATCGGATGAGCTGCGAGGCGCTGGCCGTGTCCTGCGGCGCGGAGATGACGCTCACACCCTTCTCCTTGCCCTGCTGCAAAAGGCTGTCCCAGGGAATGAATCCGCCGGTGACGACGAGGCAGCGCACTCCAAGCTCCATCGCCAGCGCATGGATCTCCGGCCGGTCGCCCGTGACCAGCACCACCTGACGGGGCGGGAATTGACGCGCGCGATCCCGTGAGGTTTCGACACTCGATGCCGCCACCACGAGCACCAGATCCTCCACGGCGTCGACATGGCTGGTGTCACCGATCAGGTTGCCTCCCATCGCGGCGACCATGTTGTGGACGCTGGTGCGTACCTCGCGGTTTGCGGCCTTGTGAGTGGAGTCGCTTGGCAGGAAAAGCTGCGCCATCTCCTGAATCGTCGGCATGCCGAGCAGTCGGTGCTCGGCATTCACCACGGGGATGGAGCGGAAGCTGTGCTCCATCATTTTTCGATAGACCGAAAGAAAGGTCTCATTCGGTGCCGCTGTCAGCACCTCGCGCCGACAGACGATGGCTGCGGTGGGGCGCACATCCAGCAGCAGTTTCGGCGGCTCCAGACCGGCGAGTCTCAGCACCCAGCTTGTCCGCGCATTGATCTCCCCGCAGCATGCCGCGATGACCTCATCACTGCGAACCTGGCGAAGAAAAGAGGCATAGCCAATGGCGGCACAGATGGCGTCCGTGTCCGGATTGCGGTGGCCGATGACGTAGATGGGATCTGGCATGGGAGAAGGGAATGGCAAAGGCCGGAAAACTAGGCAGTGATTCGGGATTGTCAGGCGGCAGAATTGAGATTCGGCGCGGATCACCTCGCGGGACATGGAATGGCCAACGACTGATGTTGAAAAAACCACGCTATATGTCCCGCCCCGGGCGCGTTGACTGCGGGCCATGAAACTAGCACTCGCCCTTCTCCTATTTGCCGGCATCGCCGCTGCCGCCGAAGCGCCTTCCAAGAAGGCAGCCGCTCCGAAAAAAGCCGCGCCAAAGGTCTATCCAAAGAACCCGACACCGACGCAGGCCAATGTGCGCTACGGCGAGTTTGAACGCGATGTGCTGGATTTCTGGCAGGCCAAGTCGGACAAGCCGACTCCGCTTCTGTTCTTCATCCATGGCGGTGGCTGGATGGGTGGCGACAAGGCGGGAATCGCAGTGGAACCGTTTTTGAAGGAGGGGATCTCCGTGGTGTCGATCAACTACCGCTACATCTCGCAGGCGCAGGATGTCGTGCCGCCGGTGAAGGCTCCGCTGCATGATGCTGCACGGGCTCTGCAGTTCGTTCGCAGCAAGGCGGGCGAGTGGAACATCGACAAGCAGCGTATTGGCGCCAGCGGCGGCTCGGCAGGCGCATGTTCCAGCCTGTGGCTGGCCTTTCATCCTGACCTGGCGGATGCCAAGAGCAGTGACCCGATCGCGCGTGAATCGACCCGGTTATGGACCGCCGCCGTGAATGGTGCCCAGACCACGCTCGACCCCAGGCAGATGCGCGAGTGGACGCCGAACAGCAAGTATGGCGGTCATGCCTTCAGCAAGAGTCGTGAGTTCAAGACTTTTGACGACTTCGTGGCTGCCAGGGAGAAAATCCTGCCATGGATCGCCGAATACTCACCCTACGCGCTCGTCAGTTCGGATGATCCGGCGGTCTACCTTTACTACAGTGCGCCTCCCGCACTCGGCAAGGATCAGAAAGATCCGACACACACGTCCAACTTCGGCGTGAAACTTCAGGAGCATTGCAAGGCCAAGGGTGTGTCGGCAGAGCTCGTTTATCCAGGTGCGCCTGAGGTGAAATACAAGACGATCAACGATTACCTGATCGCGAAGCTGAAGGAGGCGAAGTAGGCATCAGGGCAGAAAAAAGGGCGGACTTGCGTCCGCCCTTTGAATGGTCTGTGACAGATCAATCACGCAAGGTCTTCACCCACGGCGTAGCGCACGAAGCGGCGCACGACGAGGTTTTCACCGAGCTCAGAGATCTTGCTCTTCACGTAGTCACCGATGGTCTGGTCAGGATTCTTGATGAAGGCCTGCTCCAGAAGGCACTGCTCGGAGAAGATCTTGTCGATCTTACCCTGAACGATCTTCTCGGCGATGGCTTCCGGCTTGCCCTTGACCTGATCGAGCGCGATGTCGCGCTCCTTGGCGATGAGGCTCTCAGGGATCTCTTCGCGTCCGAGGAATTTCGGATTGGCGGCGGCGATGTGGAGGGAGATATCCCTCACGAATGCCTGGAAGATATCATTGCGGGCCACGAAGTCGGTTTCGCAGTTCACTTCGATGAGCACGCCGATGCGGCCTGCCATGTGAATGTAGGAGGAGATGATGCCTTCCTTGGTCTGGCGGTCAGCTTTCTTCTCGGCCTTGATGCTGCCTTTTTTGCGAAGAATGATTTCAGCCTTTTCCAGGTCGCCATCGGCTTCCTTGAGAGCGGACTTGCACTCCATCATGGCTGCGTTGGTCTTTTCACGCAGGGCCATGACGGTTTTAGCGGTAATTTCTGCCATAATTCGATGAATGGGAAGGGGGTGGAATTACTTCTTCAGCTCAGAAGCGGCGACGATCACAGGATCGATCAACTTCTGGAGGATGATGCGGATGGAGCGGATGGCGTCGTCGTTTGCGGCGATCGGGTAGTCGATGATGTTCGGATCGGCATTGGTGTCGACCAGGGCAACGATCGGGATGCTGAGGCGGCGGGCTTCATGCACGGCGATGTGTTCACGGGCGGAATCCACGATGATGACGGCGTCAGGGAACTTGTCCATGCCGCGCACGCCACGCAGGTTGCGCTCAAGCTTGATGCGCTCGCGGTTGAGGCTGGCGAGTTCCTTCTTGGACATGAGTTTGAACTCAGGCTTCTTTTCGATCTCTTCCAGGTAGCAAAGGCGTGCGACGCTCTTGCGGATGGTTTCGAGATTGGTGAGCGTGCCACCGAGCCAGCGGTGATTGACGTAAAACTGACCGCAGGCGTCAGCGGCCTCACGGATGGCTTCCTGAGCCTGGCGTTTGCAGCCCACGAAGAGCATGCGCTTGCCGCGGCGGGCGAGGTCTGCCAGGAATTCGGCAGCGGTGTCGATCTGCTTGACGGTTTCCTCGATGTTGAGGATGTGGATCTGGTTGCGGGAGTCGAGGATGAAGGGCTTCATCTTCGGGTTCCAACGCTTGGTTTGATGACCGAAGTGGACTCCGGCTTCGACGAGTTCGGCGAGGATCTGGGACATGTAGTGTTTGAGGGGTGCTGGTCTTCCGCACGCATCGTTCAGGGAACGGGGCGCTCAAGGCAGTGAGCCTTGATCCGGGAAACTGGCGGGGTGTTGGTTTCTGAGAAGTCTCCCAGCCAGCGTGGTGCCGGGCAGGAGGGCGCGCATGGTAAAGGCGAAGTCCCGCCCGGCAAGCATTTTTTCGAGTGGAAAACCA
>CANJVS010000351.1 GCA_947477755.1 Verrucomicrobiaceae bacterium
CGCTCGTATCGTTTCAAAAGGCATTGCTCTCGGCAAGGCCATCGATCCGCTGGCGATGGATACCTTGCCAGCAACGGGCATTGTGATGACACCCTCGTT
Organism: Verrucomicrobiaceae bacterium; assembly: GCA_947477755.1. Classification (GTDB taxonomy): domain Bacteria; phylum Verrucomicrobiota; class Verrucomicrobiia; order Verrucomicrobiales; family Verrucomicrobiaceae; genus Prosthecobacter. The sequence continues at coordinate 100 of CANJVS010000351.1, forward strand.
GAACTCGATTGTCACGGATTCCGCGCCTGGTGCCGCCTGCTACTCGACGGGCAACAAATCATTCAACGGTCAGGAAGGCGTGTTTCCGGATGACACTGCGGACAAGTGGGACAATCCCCGCGTCGAGCACATGGGCAATTTCCTGGCCCGCACCCAAGGCAAGGTGCTTGGAATTGTGACCACCGCGGATGTTGAAGACGCAACGCCGGCCGCTTTTGCCGTGCATGCTCAGGACCGTGGCGCAGGCACCGGCATCTGTGACATGTATCTGGACGAAGCTGTCGCAAAGCACAACCTCCGCGTCCTCCTCGGTGGTGGCCGAAAGTGGTTCATTCCTCAAGGCAGTGCAGGCTCCGGGCGTGTCACTGGCACGACGGCGAGTGGCGCTGATTACCAATTGCCGGCCGACGTTGCCGCCGGTTGGTCGGTGCCTGTCGGCACGTTGGATCCTGCCCGCGATCTGATTGCAGATTTCCAGGCTGCGGGCTTCACTTATGCGCCTGACGCAACCGCGCTGAACGCCGCTCCTTCAACCACGACGAAACTGCTCGGTCTTTTCAACACCAGCAACATGGACGTTTCCCTGGACAAGATTGCGGAACGCCGCGGCGGTGCCTCGGTGGGCACGGTTGCAACCTTCCCTGACCAGCCGTTGCTTGAAGAAATGACGGAGAAAGCGCTGCAGGTGCTCAACAACAACGCCAAGGGCTTTGTGCTCATGGTGGAAGGTGCCTCCATCGACAAGCAGGCGCACAACATGGATACGGAACGCTTTGTTCACGACACCATCGAGTTCGATCGCGCTGTCGCCAAATGCATCGCATTCCAGCAAGCCAATCCAGACACTCTCATCATCGTGACTGCTGATCATGAGTGCGCGGGCGCGGCCATCATCGGTGCCAGCACCGTCACCAATGCGGAACTGATCACCCGCTCCACGCAGGGCGGAACGGTTGCCGGGTCTGGCGTGATCAATGGCGCCAGCGGCAATTCCACCGACGGCCAGTCCACGCTTCGCACGACGGTTGTGGGCACCTATGATGCGGCATCGTTCCCGGTTTACGCGAACAACATCGATGGTTATCCGGTAACCATGGATGTCGATAAAAAAATGCTCATCGGATATGGTTCAAATGGCGACCGCTATGAAGACTGGCTCACCAATGCCACACCGAACGTTTCCGGGGCTTCTCGTGACGTTGCGGGTGATTTCTTCATCGCCGGTCAGGCTGCCGGGGCAGGTGCCTCGTCTGCCACACACACCGCGGCGGATATCCCGCTTTCTGCGGGTGGTTTGGGTTCCAGCCAGTTCACCGGAGTCATGGATAACACGGATGTTTTCTTCCGTGCCATGCAGACTGCGATTGGTGGTGCCAAATAGGCAGGCGCACATTGAGCAATCACGATGTGGTTGAGCAGCACGACCCGGCAGGTTTTACCCTGCCGGGTCTTTTTTTGTCACGGAGGGCGCAGTCTGGAATGTGACGAAACATTCACCAACCGGCGCTGGTCCGGATGCGGGCTGTGACAGGTGGCCGATGGAAGCATACACATTGATAGTTAGGTGACAAAACTGTTGCCGTGCATGCTTTGGCGAAAGCGGGCGCATGGGTTCCTATCAGGTCATGTGACGCATCAATTGCGCACCTCACTGCATCTACACAAACACCATGACACTCAAACCCCGCACTACCCTTGGATGCCTGCTCTCCGTGGCGTTCAGCGTGACCACGCTCAAAGCGCAGGATGGCCAGCTCCCTGTTAGCCGCACCACAGGCGCTCTCACCATCAGCCTTCCCAAAAACAAGCCCACTCTCATGGCGCTGCCCCTGGCGGACATCGTGGCCACCGGAACCGTTGTTACGGTGGATGGTCCGGGCTTATACACGCTGACCGGTACTCTCCCTGATGTCACTACCACCGCCCATGCGCTCAAAGTCATCAGCCGCGTGGACCAGCGTGGTGCCGGCGCAAGTGCGCCTGCGGGCACGAGCACCAATGCTTACGGCCTTTCTGCCAAAATCACCGCCAAGACCGGCCAACAGGTTGCGGCCGCTTTGACGACCGCTCCAAACGCGGGTGACAAATGCGTCATCTACAAATTGCGCACTCTGGGACAGATTTTCGCTGGAGCCTCGCTCAATACGAATGCTGCCGAGGCAAGTGCCGACGTCGTTTATTTGAGCAGTGGCGGCACTTTCTCCGGATACTTCAATACAGGCTCGGCCTGGGTGTCGGTGGCGACTCCGGCGGGCGCTGATCAGTCAGCTACTGTTTTGGATGCTGGCGCAGCCGTTCTTGTGGTGCGGAAAAATCTCGGTGCTGATACTTCGGTTCGCGTGACCGGCGTCACCTTGCCGGGCCGCGAAACAGGCGCCGTGGCGGCTGGCTTCAAGCTGGTGAACAATCCGTTCTCAATCTCCACAACCCTCGAGGCAAGCGGCCTTCAGCAATACATCACCGGTGGTACGGGCCCGGGCTCGGCTGACACGGTCTACCTCGAAAACAATGGGGTGATCACCGGCTATTATTACAAGACCGGCGGTCTCGGTGGCAGCGGCTGGCGTGTTCTCGGGGACAACGTTTCCAACCAGGGGGCCGCTCTTGTCCGTCCCGGCAAATCACTGCTCTTCAAAGAGCAGGCCGGTCTGGCTGGCGTGACGCTTCCGGAGCCTTTCGCAGAGTAATTCAACTCAACTTTATCCGATCACTTATCTTCATGAAAAAGTCACTCATCACAGCTTTCCTGCTCACCGCATTGGGAATGGCGAACACGGCTGATGCCGCGCAGCTCTATTCTTCCAATCTGGGCAATGGGATCACGAATGCCAGCGGAACCGCGGTTGCCACCGGCACCGTTCGCATGGGCTATTTCCCTTCCGGTTTCGATTTCGCAGCCAACGCGAACAATTTCACGGTGCTCGACACCGCCTTTGTGCAGGTGTCCAGCTACAGTGGAAACATCCGCACGCAAAACACGAACGGATTCTTCGACCTCACGCAAACCTTTGCGACGAATGGTTCCTTTGAAGCCGTGCCGTATGATTCAAGCGCGGGCACAACAACTAATGTGGCGGGGGATGTCGCGGGCGAGAGGATCTACATCTGGATCCTGAATAACGCGACGCCGGCCAGCGCCACTGAGCAGGCCATCTTCTCGATCAATCAAACCTGGCCCGACAGCAATGAACTGTTCACCGACGTGACCGCCTCCATTGACTCAGGCACTTCAGGTCTGACGGCTCATCTGGGTGCTCTGAGTGCCGGTGCTGACATCGGCGCTGGTGCCCCGTCCCACAGCATGGCCAATCCATTGGGCAGCGCCCTGGCGACACGGGTTCTGCCAGCTTCCGCGGGCAACGCAGTCCTGCGCAACACGGTGGTGACCTTCAGTGTGTCCGTTACGGGCACCGGCCCGTTCACCTACAAGTGGCGCAAGAATACCGTCGAAATCGGAGGTCTTGGAACGACCACTGGTTCTGCTGCGACGACCAACACCTACTCCATCGGCACAGCTGAACTGGATGAAGACGGCAGCTATGATTGCGTGGTGACGAACGCCCTGGGCTCAGTGACAAGCAACGCCCTGGTGCTGGATGTGTTCACCGTGGCCCCCGTGGTCACGCTGGATGCCATTTCGCAGATCTTGAATGTGGGTGATCCACTAACGCTTGCGGTCGATGCAGAAGGTCAGGCGACGCTGAAGTATCAGTGGAGTTTGAATGGCAAGCCCATTTTGAATGCCATCAACAAGACCTACTCGCTCACCTCAGTCGCTCTCGCGAATGGCGGTCAGTACATCTGCACCGTCTCCAATGGCACCACCGCCAAAGACACCAGCACGGCAGAAGTCGTGGTGGTGGACAATGCTCTCAAAACTCTGGCACTCAAAGCAGGCACAACCGCCACCACCACGCTGAAGGTGAATGTCGGCGGCACACCGCTGAGCTATGAGTGGTTCAAGGACAATGTGACACTCGGCATCACCACGCCAAGCCTGATCATCAAACCGCTCACGGCAGCGGTGGCAGGCTC
>CANJVS010000352.1 GCA_947477755.1 Verrucomicrobiaceae bacterium
GGCGGGCGACATCGCCTCGTTGTGCAACGAGATCGAGCAGCTCGCCGTCCAGAGCGGTGCCGCCGTAGTTTTTGGCGCGCACTACTCCAAGGGCAACCAGGCCGGCAAGGATGCCATTGACCGCATCGGCGGCTCCGGCGTGTTCGCACGCGATCCTGACGTGATCCTGACCATGACACCGCACGAGGAGAAGGACGCCTACGTGGTCGATCTCACGCTGCGCGCGCTGCCGCAGGTGGACCCGTTCGTGGTGCGCTGGCAGGGCGTGAAGTTTGAACGCGATGCGGCGGCCGACGCCTCAAAGGTGAAGCAGCCAGGGAAGCCGACAAAGGAGGCGCCATCGAAGGTCTCGTATCGCAAGGGCTCGGTGGCCGAAAAATACGGGCCGATGTTCGAAGGTATGCCCGCCAAGTCGCACCACAAGGACCCATCTCAGAGCGAGGTGATCGTCCATATCATCACCACCATCAGCGCTTGTGGCGATGAGTGCGACACGGTGAAGGCGCTGCGCATTTTCGACCTGCTGCGCAACCCTCGCTACCGCATCATCAAGTTCATCGACGATCAATGGCAGGGCTCAAAATTTGAACAAGGAGGTGCGTCATGACGGCCAACCCAGTATTTAGGAACGCATCGAAAAATAAAGTTCCCAGGGAACGAGTTTTTGAGAAAAGTTCCCGGAGTTCCATGGGAACTCAGGAACAAGTTCCTATCTTCTCTAAAGAGAAGAGCGCGAATCAGCTCAACCTGAATTCGCGCGCGCTGTGCGCTTCCTTGGAGTCAGCTCCAGCTACTCTGGTGGCCGGCCGCCCGACGTCACTCACCCCCAAACTACCAACCCAACCCCAACCCCAACCCCAACCCCCAACCCCAAAACCCATAGCCACCCTTCCTGCGGCAATCGAGATCATCGGCGACCGCAGCAGCCTTGGGTGCATGGCGGAACTGGTGATGGGTGCTGGGTCCGTGGCGCTGGACATCGAAACGTATGGCGAACGGAGAGGCGATGGCCTTGACCCGTGGAGCGGCGACATCCGCCTACTCGCGCTGCGCGTGGAGAACCAGCAGCCCTGGATCATCGACCTCCGTGCCATCGGCTACGACCTAGGTGAACTGAAGACGGCGCTCGAGGCGGTGGAGATCATCGCCCACAACGCGAAGTTCGATCTCCTCTGGCTGAGGGTGAAGTGCGGGCTGCGTGCCACGCGCGTGTTCTGCACGCTGGTGGCAGCTCGACTGCTCAGCGCTGGCACCAAACCCGGCAACGACCTCGACAAGTGCCTGGAGCGTTACCTCGGCATCGCTCCCGCCCCTGATCACAGCCGCTCCGACTGGGGTTCGATGTTCCTCATCGACGACCAGCTTGCCTATGCGGCGCGTGATGTGGCCCATCTGCACGAACTGGCTTCGACCGTCTGGGGCGAGATCGAGCGCGCCAGGCTCGACGTTGTGGCCGACTTGGAGTTCTCCCTCGTGCCCGTCATCGTCGAAATGGAAACCGCCGGCATTGCCGTGGACAAAGCCAAGCTCCGGGAGATCGAAACGAAGGCACGCTCCTCCGCCGCCGGGTTCGCCTCTTTGTTGCGTAACGAACTACACCTACCCGCGCTCAACCCGGGCAGCCCGCGGCAGCTTCTCAAGGCGCTTATATCGCAGGGGATCAAGGTGGCGGACACCAACGAGGAAACACTCAAGGCGGCGGACGATGGTGAGATCATCCCGCTGATCCTCGACTATCGTGGTGCAGAAAAGCTCGCCCAACAGGCGGCGTCGCTCCTCGAATGCGTGAAGCAGGACGGACGCATCCATGGACGCTTCGATCCAACGGGCACGGCCACGGGCCGGTTCTCCTCGAAGGACCCGAACCTGCAAAACGTGGGGCGTGGTGAACTGCGCACCTGCTTTGTGCCTGAGCCTGGCAACAAGCTCATCGTCGCTGACTACTCGCAGATCGAGCTGCGTGCTGCGGCGGTGATCGCTGGCGAGAAGAAGATGATCGAGGCCTACAAGAACGGTGTGGACCTGCACAAGCAGACCGCTTCCGAAGTCTTGAACAAGCCGCTAGAGGAAGTCACCAAGCAGGACCGTCAGCTCTCGAAGGCGACCAACTTTGGCCTGCTTTACGGACAGAGCGCTCCAGGTCTCGTGCGCTACGCCGCATCGAGCTACGGCGTGCAGATGGAGCTGGACCAGGCCGAACAGATCCGCCGGCAGTTCTTCCGCACCTACGACCGCCTGCGTCAGTGGCATGGTGTCAGTCACAACAAAGCTGATGAAGGTGCCCGCGAGGTCAGAACCGTGCTGGGCCGCCGCCGCTTGATCCCGGAAACGGCCTCCGAATGGGAACGCTTCACCGCCATGGTGAACACACCTGTCCAAGGAAGCTGCGCCGATGGCATGAAGCAGGCGCTCGTGCTCCTGGCCCAGCGTCTGCCCATTGAAGCTCGCCTCATCTCCACCGTGCATGATGAAGTGCTCGTGGAGGTTCCCGAAGCGATGGCAAACGAAGTCTGTGATCTGGTCCAAGCCACCATGATCGAAGCGATGGCCACCCTGTTCCCGCAGGTGCCCATCGAGGTCGAGGCGGGGGCATGTGCCAACTGGGGCGAAAAATGAAAGCAGCCACCCCCATGCACGACCACGACGATGATGACCCGCCCATCAGCGAATCCTATGTCGCAAGGCAGCGCGAGCGCGACGAGCGCTATCAACGCGAATACGCCGAGTGGATCAGCTCCCTGCCGCCCGAGGAGCGTCGCAAGGTCAAGGATATGGGTTTGGACAAAGCCTACCTTCCCTCCGGCTCCGGTGGTGCCACTAAGGACGCCGCCGAATCCTCCCGCGCCCGCTGCGAGGACAGCTACGAAGAACCTGAGGAACCTGCCTCAAATGCACCTGCACACCAAGAATGCTCCCTCATCGAGCCATGTTCACACCATCCGCAGACTGCGGATACTGAAGGCCTCCACGATCTACTGCGCCGCCTGGTGGGCGAGATGGTCAGCCAGAGCAATGCCCGCCTCTCGCTCGACTGTCTCGCCCTCGTCACCGGCCTTGCCTATGACGGCGACTCGATGACCGAGATCGCCAAGCGCCACGATGTGACCCGAGCTGCCGTCTCCAAGCGCTGCGTCGAGTTGACGCAGTCACTCAATCTGAAACCCAGCCGTGCCATGCGCTCACTGCTCGCCCGTGAAAGCTACCGCAAAGCCCGCATCAACCATCTCCGTGTGAATCCATGAAACCCGCCCGCATCGACCCGAAAATCACCATCACTCGCACAGGACTGCAGGTGACTGCCGACCTCAGCTTCGAGGAGTGGCAGTCCATGGCCTCCCGCTTCGGTGCTGCCATGTCCAGCGCGGCCTTCGTCATCGGCGACTGGCTCGTCTATGGCGAGGATCACTTCCGTGGCCAGAAACGCCTCCCCGGCTTTGAGGACGAATCCATCAGCAGCCGAAGAGTGTCCTCCGAGGTTTATGACGAAGCCCTGCGCCTGACAGGCTTGGACCGCAGCACCCTCGTCACCTACGCCTATGTGGCGCGGCGTGTGCCCGCTTCGTTGCGCAACGAGCAGCTTTCCTGGGAGCATCACAAGGCGGTGGCGAAGTTGAAGGAGGAAGATCAGCAGCACTGGCTCCAGATCGCCGAGGCTGAAGGCGACGACGAGCACGGCACGGTGTCCACCCGCCGGCTGCGCAAGAGCATCACCGCAGGTCGCCTGCTCACTGCCGAGGAAATGACCTCCGATCCAGCCGACCGTGGTCGCCTCAATCACATCCCATTCCTCAACCGCCTCAATGCCTGGTGGGTGCAGATGAAGGACAACGGCTGGCTCAAGCGGGCGACCCGCGAGCAGAAGGAAACCCTCGTGCGTGATCTCAACGTGGTCACTCGCATCATTCAGGAACTCGAAAAATAACCCCACCCAACCTCACGCCACTATGGACACCGACCAACCCCTCCAAGATCAAGCCCTCGACCACGTCCGCGAACTGCTCGCCACCCACTGGCGTGATGCCAAAGACTCCGCCGATGAAGACGGCAAGTTCGCCATCGGCCTGCGCATCTCCGTTCTCAACGGCGCACCCGCCAAGCTCAAAGTGAAGTGCAGCATCAGCAAAACGATCACC
>CANJVS010000353.1 GCA_947477755.1 Verrucomicrobiaceae bacterium
GTTGAAAATGTCCGCTTCCTGGAAGGCGTCTTTGCCCAGCATCCAGCTCACGGTTTGGCCGCAAAGCACGATCATTGGCACGCTGTCCATCATGGCCGTCATCAGGCCGGTGATGGTATTGCCGGCACCAGGGCCGGAAGTCACCAGCACCACAGCAGGCTTGCCGGTGGCGCGGGCATAACCGTCAGCCATGTGAACGGCTCCCTGCTCATGGCGGACGAGGACGAATTTCATGTTCGTCTTCATCGTTTCCAATGCGTCGAAAATTGGAATGGCTGCTCCGCCGGAGTAACCGAAGACATACTCGATACCGAGGTCTCCGAGGGTTTTGATAAGCGCCTGTGCGCCGTCCATTTTAATGTCGCTCATGATGTTTTGGGTGAAAATTGAGGTTTCAGTGGTCAAATTAGATGCGAAAGCCGTTGAGGCAATTGAAAGTTTGGGTTTTTGGAGTCAATTTTATGAAATTGAGATGGTTGATTGGTTGAAAATGGCGATTAAAACGACAAAGTGAGGCTTTGGTGTTTGGTTTGCTGGAAAAGTTTAGTGTTATTTTTTCAAAAATAACGCCCGCCTACGTGGGCGGGCATATGGATTGGTGTTGCACCAACCTTCGTGACACCTCCCATGCTTGGGTTCCAGGCCCGGCTTGGGTGAATTATCTCACCAGCAGTTCTGCTCCACGATAAACCACCCGCTCAATCATGCCTTGGAGAGTCTTGTCGAGGAAGGGTGTGTTGATGCTCTTCGACTTCATGAAGTCGCGGGTGAAGGTGGTGGTGCGGGCGGGATTGAAGAGGATGAATTCGGCGAGGCCGCCTTCTTTGACCGGCACCGGCTCGAGTTTCATGACGCGGCGGGGCTCGGCGGAGTAACGCTTGACGATGAGATCCCAGCCGAAGACGCCTTTGGAGATGTAACGGTCGTGGAGTGACACGAGAGCGGTCTCCAGTCCGGTGATGCCGAAGGGGGCGCTGGCGAAATCCTGGCGCTTTTCAAACGGGGTGTGCGGGGCGTGATCGGTGGCGATGACGTCGAACCAGCCATCGATGAGGCCTTGCAGCAGGAGCGCGTTGTCCTCCTTGGTGCGCAGCGGTGGGTTCATTTTGTAGTTCGTATCGTAGTCGCCGATGTCCTCGTGGCTGAACATGAGGTGGTGCGGGGCGATCTCGCAGGTAACTCGGATGCCGCGATCTTTGGCGCGTTTGATGGTCCTCATTCCCTCAGCGGTAGTGACATGCTGGATGTTTAGGTGCACACCGGTGAACTGAGCCAGACGGATGTCACGGGAGATGCAGATTTCCTCGCTGATGCTCGGGATGCCCGGCAGGCCGAGAGCGTAGCTGATTTTGCCTTCATGCATGCAGCCTTTGCCGCTGAGTTCCTTGACCTCACAATGGCTGGCGAGGGGGAGATCAAAATCCCGGGCATACTCCATGGCGCGCCGCAGAACCTGGGGATTGTCGACGGGGAAGCCGTCGTCGGTCAGCATGACGCAACCAGCCGCTTTCATCCCGGCGATTCCGGCGAGTTCTTCACCTTTGCGCCCTTTGGTGATGGCGCCGGTGGTGTAGATGCCGGCTCCAATGCGTGTGCGGCGTGCGCTTTCAAGAACGGTGCGCACGACGCCGGCGTTGTCGATGGCGGGGGCGGTGTTTGGCATCATGACAAAGCCGGTGACGCCGCCATTGATCGCCGCCTCGGCACAAGTGGCGATGTTTTCTTTGTCCTCCTGACCGGGTTCGCGGGCGTGAACGTGGATGTCGAAGAGCGATGGCAGGAGGATGCGGCCTGTGCAGTCGATGACCTCGCAGTCGCTGACCCCCGTCATCTCCGGGGCGATACCGATGATGCGATCACCCTCCACAAGCACGTCCGCGTGTAGAAGTTTTGGGGAGTCTTCAGAAGCAATCTGGGCGTGGCGGTAGAGGCGTTTCATACGGATGGCAGGTCATCCATGATGTCGAATGCAGCGATAGAGGCAAGATGATGTATGGACATAGCCCGCAGGAGACGTACTGAAGGCTGTTCATGTTCCGCCTCTTTCCTCTTCTCTTATTTGTTTGGGTGCTCAATTCCTGTGAGCGTCCGCCTCAGGCACCTGCACCTGCTTCTCCGCCCTCACCGGTGACAGTTTCCAGGCCGCTTGGCATCGAAATGGTGGAATGGGATGAGTTCATCGGCCGATTGGAAGCCCCTGCATCCGTTGAGATCCGGGCGCGTGTGTCGGGCTACTTGGAGAAGATTCATTTTAAAGAGGGTAGTGATGTCAAGGCGGGTGATCTACTCATCACCATCGATCCGCGTCCTTATCAGGCTGTTGTGGATCGCGCTCAGGCGGACTCTGAACGGGCGCAGGTTCATGTGGAGCTTGCCAGGATGGAGTCAAAGCGTGCCAAGGCGTTGATTGAGTCCAAGGCCATCGCTGTTGAAGAAATTGAGCAGCGTAATCAAGCTCTTGCTGAGGCCGAGGCTGGACTTCGATCCGCTCGAGCCACCCTTGAGACGGCCACGCTGGACCTTGAGTTCACACAACTCAAGTCGCCCATCACTGGCCGGGTCGGTCAGGCTCTGGTCACGGAGGGTAATCTGGTCAGCGGTGGCAGCAACAACTCGAATGCGACGGTGCTGACAAACATTGTCTCGGTGGACCCGATCCACTGTTATCTCGATGTTGACGAGCAGAGCGCGTTGAAATACCGCGAACTTCGTCGCCTGGGTAAGCGTGCAAGTGCGCTGGATCAGGAGATTGTTGCCGAGATGGGTCTTGCAAATGAGCAGGGCTTCCCGCACAAGGGTGTCATCGATTTTGTCGACAACCGGCTTGATCCCAGCACGGGCGTCATTCGTTCCCGCGCTGTATTCGCCAATCCGGGCGGAGCCATGGCACCAGGATTTTTTGCCCGCGTGAGAATTCCGGGAAGTGGCAAATACGGTGCCCTGCTTGTGCGCGACAATGCGGTCGGCAGTGATCAGGGGAAACCATTTCTTTTTGTCGTCGGCGCAGACAAGATCGTGAAACAAGTCCCTGTCGAAATAGGACCATTGCATGCAGGTCTCCGTGTTGTGAAAAGCGGTATCACTAAAGATGATCTTGTCATCGTGGACGGGGTCGCTCTGGCTCGGAATGGAGTCCGGGTGGATGTGAAAAGTGAGATACCAATGAGTTTAGTAACTACCCCTGTCGCGAAGTAGGAGCCTGCCATGAACATTGCCCGTTTTTTCGTGGATCGGCCCATCTTTGCCACGGTCCTCAGCATCGTCATCACCCTGCTTGGAGGGTTGTCCTACTTCGGGCTGGCTGTGAATCAGTACCCCGATGTTGTGCCCCCGACTGTCGTTGTCAGCGCCACCTATCCGGGAGCTAACGCACAGGTCGTCGCCGACACGGTGGCCACCCCGCTGGAGCAGGAGGTCAATGGCGTGGAAAACATGCTCTACCTGTCCTCCTCCTGCACCAACGACGGCCGCATGAACCTCACTGTGACGTTCAAGCTCGGCACCGATCTCAATCAGGCGCAGGTGCTTGTGCAAAACCGGGTCAATGCGGCGCTGCCCCGTCTGCCGGAGGATGTTCGCCGTCTCGGCGTTTTGGCTCAGAAGCGTTCACCCGACCTCACTCTGGCCATCCAGTTTTACTCACCCGATGATTCACGTGATGTCATTTATCTCTCGAACTACGTCCTGCTTCAGGTGCAAAATCAGATCGCCCGCCTGCCTGGAGTGGCGGAGGCGTCAACGTTGGGCGGGTTGGATTTTTCGATGCGCATCTGGCTTGATCCAGACAGGATCGCCGGCCGCAATCTCACTGCCGGCGACGTCATGCGGGCCATTCGCGAACAAAATGTGCAGGTGGCTGCCGGACAGCTCGGAGCCATGCCGGCCCCGGGGGGCACAAGCTTCAACTACACCCTCACCACCAAGGGCCGATTGATCACTGCGGAGGAGTTTGGCGACATCGTCATCAAGACCAACAGCGATGGCCAGGTGATCCGTGTCAAAGACGTGGCGCGTATCGAACTCGGCGCGCGCGATTACGCCGTGAAGAGTTACATGGATGGTAAAAATGCCGTCTCTCTGCGTGTTTTCCAGCTGCCTGGAACGAACGCCCTCGCCACA
>CANJVS010000354.1 GCA_947477755.1 Verrucomicrobiaceae bacterium
GCCAAAATCGAGTTCAAGATGCCCCTGCAGCGCCGCGAGGCCAAGGGCCGCCTCGAAACCGCCGAAGCGCAGATCGAGCGCCTCGAAAACGACCGAAAATTCGCCCGTGACCGCATCGCCGCCGATGTGAGGGACGCATACAGCGCCATGATCGCCGCCCATGACCAGCTCAAGCAGACCCAACTCAATGTCGATCTCTCCCGGCAGCTGGAACGCGCCGAAAGCGAACGCCTGAAGCAAGGGGCAACGGATTTGCTCGCGCTCCAGATTCGCGAGCAGGCAACATTTGACGCCAAGGTGCTGCATGTTGAAGCCCAGGCGGAATATTTCCGCGCTCAGGCCAACTATCGGGCCGCCACCGCGGCCGATGCGCCTACCAGTCTGCTGCATGGATCACCGTGACGCTTGAGGGAACGGGATCATGACGATCCGGCATGGCAGGGGGGGCTGTCCATTCGTGTTCCGCCGTATTCCGGTCTCCGGTGGTAGAATACCCCCTCTCAAAGGGATGGTGGAGTTTTTGCTGCTGGCGTTTATTGAGGACAAATCCCTGATGAGCACGCACACCCATTCCGACACCTGTGGTCACGATCACGACACCCATGCAGCGGGAAGCAGTCTTGAGCATCTCCGCCATGTGGTGGACCACGTGGCGCATTTCCTGCCGACACAGGGGCCCATTGGCGTGTTCGTGCACCACAACACGCTCCATTCGCTCCAGAATAAAATTTTTGAAGATGCGGTCGTCGAGGGGGCCAATCTTTTTGGTGCCGAGCCTTTCCTCTCGGAAGAAACCTACCAGACCGAGCGCGGCCGCGGCCGCATTCTCGATGAAGACATTGAAGACATCATCCGCCGGGAGCCTGATGCGGACATCCTTCCCGGTAAACTGACACGCAGACAGCTCAGGCACGCGATGCTGATCCCCGGTGTCCGCCGCGTGAACGGCATCAACATCTCCTGGCAGATCGAGGAAGGTGACTGGCTGCAGGACTTCCGTCACGATCTGCCTTTTTCCGCCGCCAACATGCTCGGCGCGGACAACCCACAAGCGCTCTGGAACGCCTGCATGGCCAGGGTGAAACCCAAGCCGGCACCTTCTCCAGGCCTGCCAAAACGGCCACGCGACGGCGTGCTCGCCAAGTTTGGCATCGATATGGATCTGATCATCCATCCGCCGCTCATCCGGCTGACCGGAGCCTATCTCGACCAGGGCATCGCCTACTGGCCCATGCCGCTGCGGCAGGAAGGTTTGCTCAAGGCGGCGCGCAGGATCATGCCGCAGGCCTTTGCCATTTTCCCTGCGCACCTCGGCGGCGTGCGCAAGCTTTTCAACGATCAGGAATCCAGAAAGATGGATGCCGAGGCGGTCATCCTCGATGCTCTCGAAAAACTCGCGGTGCCACCTGATCAGTGGGAATCCTACATCACCGAGGAACTTCTCCCGCTGCGCGGCTGGGCCGGCATGATTCGCATGCTGGAAAACGATGTGACTCTGGCACCGCATGATCGTGTGCGCTGTTCGATCATGGATTTCCTCGCCTTGCGTCTGACTTACACGATCGCTGCCTTGGAAAACATCGCGGGAGACACCACCAGCTGGCATCACTTCCGGCTTTCTCCCCCGCGCTTTGATCCGCTGACGCACGTCGCCCGCGTTTTCGATGTCGCCCAGCTTCTCGGCATCACCAGCCATGAAATGCTGTCCCTTTCAAGCAGCGACCTGGCCCGGCTGGACCATGAGATTCTAGACTGCAACGAAACGGAACGCCGCCGTCTTCTTCACCTCGCCTATGAACGGCGTCATGAACGGCGCATCCTCATCCCTCTGGCCAAGCACCGCGCCATGCCGCGTCTGGAGCCGGAAAGTGATCGGCTCGCCGCGCAAGTCGTCTTCTGCATCGACGAGCGTGAGGAATCCATCCGCCGGGCGCTCGAGGAAGTTGATCCAAGCATTGAAACCGTCGGTGCCGCAGGTTTCTTCGGCATGGCGATTGACTATGCCGGCATTGACGATGCCGGCGGGGTTTCGCTTTGCCCGGTGGTTGTCAAGCCGGGTCACTCCGTGCGCGAAGTGGCGGTTGAAGAACATTCGCGCCTTCACGAAAAACGCCAGGGCCTGCGCCGTGTTTGGGCCAAGGTGGTGCGCAACGGATTCATCTCCTCCCGCACGCTGGTTCGCGGCTGGGTCAGCACCGCCTGCCTCGGATTCCTCAGTCTATTCCCGCTCGTGCTGCGCGTTTTCACCCCGCTGGGATATGGGCGCTTCATCAAGCGTCTCAATCGCGCCTTCCTCCCGGAGCCAAAGACGGAATTCACCTTCATGCGCGATGACGAAGCCTCACGCGATGCCACCACCGGTCTCATGCGCGGCTTCACCACGCAGGAGCAGGCGGATCGCGTTTACGCTGTGCTTGGACCTGCGGGCCTGCATAAGGCGCATGCGCGTCTCGTCGTCATCCTTGGCCATGGATCCACCAGTTTGAACAATCCCTATGAGTCCGCCTATTGCTGCGGTGCCTGCGGCGGTCGCACGGGTGCGCCAAATGCGCGCCTCTTTGCCCTCGTCGCCAACCGTCCCGCCGTGCGTGAGGCCCTGCGGGCCAAAGGCGTCATCATTCCTGAGGACACCTGGTTCCTCGGCGGTTATCACGACACCTGCAGTGATGATATCGAGTTCTTCGATCTCGACGTCATGCCGGAATCCCACCGCAGTGATCTGGTGCGTGTGCGCCAGTCGCTTGATAAAGCCCGCACCCTTAGCGCCCACGAGCGCACCCGCCGCTTTGAGGCCGCCAGCCCGAACTTCACGCCCGAACGCGGTCTGCGCCATGTTCAGGAGCGCGCCGAGCACATCGGTGAGCCGCGGCCTGAATACGGCCACTGCACCAATGCCGTCGCTTATGTCGGCCGGCGCGAATTCACCCGCGGACTGTTCATGGACCGTCGTGCCTTCCTCGTCTCCTACGACGCCACGAAAGACCCAACCAACGATGCTCTCGGCCGAGTCCTCGGCGCGGTGATCCCAGTCTGCGGCGGCATCAGTCTTGAATATTATTTCTCCACCGTGGACAACGAGACCTACGGCAGCGGCACCAAGCTCCCTCACAACATCACCGGACTGATCGGTGTCATGAACGGGTTCCAAGGCGATCTGCGCACCGGGCTGCCTGTCCAGACCGTTGAGATTCACGAGCCTGTGCGCATCCTCTTCATCGTCGAGTCCACGCCCGAACGGCTGATGAGCGTGATCAAAAAGAATCCGGAGCTCACCGAGTTTGTCTGCAACAAGTGGATCCGCCTTTCCACGATGGATCCTGATGACGGCCACATGGAGGTCTACCGCGACGGTGTCTTTGAGAAGCTCGAAGGCAATGAAGAACCGCTGCCGGTCACTCCGAATTCCATCTCCTGGTATCGCGGCAAAATGGAGCACCTCGCCCTGGCGCGCATCGACCCCAAATCCGGCAAGGCAGCCTGAGCCCACCTCTTTCCCAATGTCTCTCCAAAACCTCCTTCTCCTTCTCGTCGCCACGCCCGGCGTGCTCTTCCTTGGCCTGAGCATCATCTGGCTTCTCGGCGGACACATCCCCGAGCGTGTCATTTCACGCCTAACCAAAGGCACTTACGCGATTCTTGCGATCGTCTCCACGATGATCGGCTGGAAAATGTGGTCGGGGGATATCGCCTCGGTGCGTGTTTCACTTGGCGACTGGTTCACCGTCGCGCACTACGGATTCCCCCTCTCCCTTCTCGTCGACAAGCTCTCGCTGCCGCTGGTGGGCATCACCGTTGTGCTTGCCGGCATCGTGGGATCATTCTCGGTGCGTTATCTGCATCGTGATCCCGGCTTCTACCGCTTCTTTCTGCTGCTGCACCTGTTCACCTTTGGCGCGCTGCTCGTGTTCACTGCGGACTCTCTGGATCTCCTGATCGGAGGCTGGGAAATCGTCGGCATCACCTCGGTGCTGCTCATTGGTTTTTTTCAATACCGGCCGGATCCGGTGCGCAACGCGCTGCGCGTGTTCGGCACCTACCGCATCGCCGACCTGTTCATGCTGCTCGCCGTTTTTCTTGCGCATCATTGGTTCGGCACCGCCTCGTGGGAGGGCA
>CANJVS010000355.1 GCA_947477755.1 Verrucomicrobiaceae bacterium
CAGCAAAACTCCATCCGCGAAACACTCAAAGCGCAGATCGATGCCCAGCTTGTCCAGTTCAACAATCTTCAGGCCGAGATCACGCGCCTCGGCAACGATGAAGAAGCCCGCATCGCAAAACTCCGGGCCGAACCGCGGCGCGACATCCTCACGCAAACACTGGCACTGCATCACCTCTTTGACCGGGGGGCCGAAGGCGGCCAGTTCGCGCTCATCGCTTATCTTGTTCTGTCACTGCTCTTCATGCTTGTGGACACCATCCCGCTGGTGATCAAATTCTTCTCCAAACCCGGGCCCTATGATTCGCTGCTCGATTGTGAGGAAGTGAAATTTGCACGCGAGCGCCTTGCCTTCCTCAAAGGGTTCGACCGTTACATGAAGCAACTGGTGGACAGCCCCTTCCTGCACATCACCCAGAACCGGCCGCTGGAGCGCTCCCTGATTGAAGGAGTGGACCGCAGCCGCGCTGCCAAGGCCTTTCTTGAGCACCTCATGGAGCTCGAACAAACCTTCCAGGAAAAGATCCGTCTTGAGCGCGAACGCCAGACTGCCAATGGCATCAACGGCAAAGCCGAGATGCTGGAGGAAATGGCCGTGGTCTTCTACGCCGACCTGCGCCAGCGCATGGAATCCTTTTTCCGTGACGATGGCAAACGCACACCGGTGACAGCGCACGCCTAACAAAAGGAACGGTCAATTCAATCCGCTGCTCAAGCCAGCCACCAGCAGAAGCTGCCGCTTGGCACGGGCAGCACCTGATCACCACCGCGCAGCTGCATTTCACCCTGCTCCAGAGTGCCCTGCCCGCCAAACTGCTGCAGCAGCAGGTGGTGCAGTGAAATGGGTGTCAGTTCCGGTGTGTGGCATGTCAGCAACACACCGAGCGGCTCTGGAGACATCAGCCTGCCGATCAGATCGAGCAGCGGCGGCAGATCATTTTCGATCTTGAAGATTTCACCTTTTGCACCGCGGCCATAGCTGGGCGGATCAAGAATGATGAGATCATAAGTGCGCTCGCGCCGGTGCTCACGGTCCAGAAACTTGGTGACGTCATCAACGATCCAGCGCACCGGTTTGTCCTCCAATCCATTGAGTACTGCGTTCTTGCGCGCCCAGTCCACCATGCCCTTGGAAGCGTCGACATGACAGACTTCGGCACCGGCCAGCGCGGCCGCCAGCGTGCTGCCGCCGGAATAGGCAAAGAGATTGAGCACACGCGGCGAACGGCCGTGGCGCTGACGATAACCGGCACAAACTTCACGAATGCGCTGCCACTGATCCCGCTGCTCGGGAAAGATGCCCAGATGACCAAAGTCGGTGGAACTGAGCATGAAGCGCGTGCCATCCACATTCAGCTCCCAGGTTTCCGGCAACCGGTCACGCCCGCGCCACTGATTGCCGCCCTCGCGAAAAAAGGTCGCCGTGGCGCGTTGCCACACTGCGGCGGGGAGTGCCTGCCTCCACACGGCCTGCGCGCAGGGTCGGGAGAGCACGACTTTGCCAAAGCGTTCGAGCTTCTGGAAAGCGCCGCTGTCGAGTAATTCATAGCCATCGGTCATGGCTGTTTTCATAACCGCAAATCAGCGCAGATCACAGGGGATTTTCAGAAGTGCCTCACTTCAGGATGAGATTGATCTGACGCACATCCATGACACTCCGGCCAGGAATCTCCGTCGCACGAAGCGAAAGCGTCGAGCGCCCCTTTTCGAGATGAAGCGTGCCAGCCTGAAGGGTGTGAAACTCCTTCATCTGGGACTCGGCGGCTGGACGCGGGATGGTGTCCTGATTCGTGTACAGTGGTGGATCCCAGCCGGGCTCAATTTTGGTGCTGAGCCGGTTCTCCCCTGCGGCCAGTTCAATGGTGGAACCCGCATCCGCCAATGGGCAGGTATAAAGGATCTCCACGGCGTAATCGCCGGTGGCGTTCACGTCGAGATTCCAGATCATGCGATCCTCCTGAGTGGTCCAGTTCACGAAATAAGAGCAGTTCGGCGCGCCGGAACTGCGCTTCACACCGCCTCGCGGTTCACCATCGCGGGCAGGAAGTGGAGTGCGTGGGAATTCCCGGTAGCCAATAGGGATGGGTCGCTGATCCACGGCGTTGCCTTTGCCATTCTTGTTCCCCTTCCCTGTTTTGCCCGTAGGTGCGGCATTGCCGAGCACTTCCGTTCTCCATTGCAAGACGGCCTGATTCAATGCCTGAGCCAATTCAGGCTGCGCACTTGCAACGTTCCGGGTCTGGTCAGGATCAGCAACCATGTCGAACAAGGCCCCCTGACCATCGAGACGATGCGTCTGAGTTCTGACACTGACATTAGGCCCCCAGGTGGAGAAGATCATACGATCCGGCCACGAGACCGATTGCTTTTTCAGCAGCGGGCTGAGATCGCGTCCGTCGAGTGGTTTGTCACCGAGGCGTGGCACACGGGTGAGGGCGCAGAGTGTGGGCAGGATGTCAATGGCCCCTGAGATCTCTTTGACGACATGGCCGCCGGGCAAATGACCGGGCCAGCGAATGAAGAAGGGGGAGCGCACACCGCCTTCATCGGTGGTGCCCTTCTTGCCTTTCATGCCGCCATTCCAGCGATAGGAGTTGGGGCCGTTATCGGTGAAAAAGATGACGATGGTATTGTCGGCCAGCTTGAGTTCCTCAAGACGGCGGAGAACACGGCCAATATTGACATCCATGTTGGAGACCATGGCGAGGGCGCAGCGCGTTTCGTCGATCTCCTCGCCGGCCTTGTCACGCTCGGTGGTGATGATGGTCTTGTCTTTGAAACGTGCCCAGTCGGCCTGCGGCACGGCCCACGGCGAGTGTGGAACATTGTAGGGGACGTAGCAAAGGAATGGACCACCCTTGCTGGCATCGATGAACTCGAGCGCCTTGTCGGTAAGCAAATCCGTCATGTAACCCTTGCCGCGCACGGGCTGTCCGTTGTGTTCGAGAGGTGGATCAAAGTACTCCCCCCAGTGACCTGAAGTGAATCCATAATACTCATCAAAACCACGCGCGTTGGGGTGATAAGGCCACTGGCTGCCATTGTGCCATTTGCCAAAGGCTCCGGTGCGGTAGCCTGCAGCCTTGAATGCATCCGCCAAAGTGCGCTCGTCCAGATTCAGTCGCTCCTGTCCGGTGGAGACACCTTTGACGCCACCACGGGGATGGTAACGACCAGTGAGAAACTCAGCCCGGGTGGGAGAGCAGACAGGACAAACAAAAAAGCGGTCAAGCTTCACGCCATCCCTGGCCAGTGAGTCGATGCTCGGCGTGACGTGATTGGGATTGCCATTGGCGGAAACATCTCCCCAGCCCATGTCATCAGCCAGAAAGATGAGCACGTTGGGCCGGTCGATCGCGTGAAGCGCGGCAGTGAGAAGTAAGCTGGCAAAGACAAGGCGTATCATGGCGGACCACTGTAACAGCAGCGGCGGCATGGCCTTTCAAAAATAAAAATGGCAGGATGATAAGCCATCCTGCCACTCATCAATTCAAGCCGTTCGGAAGATTTACTTCTTCTTGCTGTCACTCTCCTTCGCTTCTTCGATGGGAGTGATGATCGGACGATCCTTCATCTCAGGCCAGATGACCCATTTATCACCCTCCTTGACGAAGGAGATGAGGAAGAGTTCCTCAATGCGATCGGTGAGTGTCTCCTGTGAAGTGCGGACCGTGGCGTGAACATAGCCTTTATCTTTTTCTTCAACCAGACCGAGCACATCAATCTTCAGCGTCTGCTGCTTGCGCTTGGTCACCTCAGGGGCGGCATTGATGCGCTTGTGCCAGGCTTCACGGTCCAGGATGTAAAACTCCTGCGGGGAGAGTTTCTCCAGATCACGAATGTCTTTGACGCCAAAACGCTCCAGCATCTGCGACTCCTCCGTCATGGTTGGGGCAGTCTTGATGACCGAGATGGTTTCTTTCTGCTTTCGGTCCAGCGAACTGGGCAGCAGGAGGCTGGCCGCAGTCTTCCAATCCTGTTCGACCACGCAAACAAGGTACTTTTTCACGAGTTCCGCACAGGGATGATCCGCAGGAAGAGGCGCGCCGAGAGCGGAGCCGATCAAGGAAAACAGGCTGAGGGCCAGAGTGAGGCGAAACAGAGGGCGGACG
>CANJVS010000356.1 GCA_947477755.1 Verrucomicrobiaceae bacterium
CTCGACGGAGGTATTAAAATCTACCTGCGGGAGATCGGCAAAACAGATTTGCTGACACCCGATCAGGAGGTGGATCTCGCCGAACGCATCAAGCGCGGCGATCCAGAAGCGCGCTCGCACATGATCCGGGCGAACCTTCGTCTCGTCGTCAAAATTGCCCAGGACTACGCCAACTATGGCCTGCCTCTGCTCGACCTGATTTCTGAAGGAAACATCGGCCTGATGAAGGCCGTGGAGCGTTTTGACCCCAACAAGGGGGGCAAACTCTCAACCTACGCAGCCTGGTGGATCAAGCAGTCCATCAAGCGCGCTCTGGCCAATCAATCAAAGACGATCCGGCTGCCGGTTCACATGGTGGACAAAATCAGCAAAATGCGCCGAGTCGCCATGGCGATGTCCGAGGAACTCGGACGTGAACCCACGGATGATGAGCTCTCTGAAGAAATCGGCATTGATCGCGCCAAGCTCAGCCAACTCAAGGTTGCTTCCATGCGGCCCGCCTCACTGGATGCGCCGATCAGCGATGATGACAGCACCGAGTTCGGAGAAATCGTCGGCGATGAAAATGCCCAGACGCCTTTCGACTTGCTCAGCCACAAGAACATGCACAGCCAGCTTGACGGGCTGCTGACCGTTCTGGATGAGCGCGAGCGCAAGATTATTGATGCGCGTTTCGGTCTCGCCGGGCAAAAGCCGCGGACACTTGAAGAGGTCGGGCAGGAGTTTGGCGTCACGCGTGAGCGTATTCGGCAGCTTCAAAACATTGCCCTTCGGAAGCTCCGTCGCGCCCTTCAGAAGAAAGAGGATCCGATCCCAAAGGCCTTGCGCAATGCAGGTGCCAAAAAGAAAAAGAAGGCCGCCGCAGAAGGCAAACTGATCAAGTAGCCCTCCAAAAAGTTCTATCGTGAAAGGCAGGTCAAACCGACCTGCCTTTTTCTTGGGTCCATTCGGCGGGCGTGTTCATGTTTTGGAAGAATCGCGATTCTTCCGCCTTCCCCTGCCGCATCCGGGCAAGCCCGGAAGAAGCGCACGTCAGGACCGACTCCTGCATGCTCAACCGACCTTTTTTGATGGCTGATTCCATCACATCAAGCATACACGGGGTATAAACTGCGGCCATAGGTTCGGGCCCATAGGCTGTCCGGACAAAAAATCCTGTTTCTGACCCGTCCGAGCTGCGCCCAATTTCTTCCAGAAAATCCACCGTTATCCAGGGCATGTCCACCGCGAGAACCAGAAGGGGCATGCGCACGATGGTCAGTGCACGAACTATCGCGCCCATTGGGCCCAACTCATCGCCCGCGGGATCAAACAACCACTCCACATCACCATCAATTCCAAGCTGCTGCTCCTCACGGCACGAAACCATCAATCGGGCAGGCTTCAGTTCTCGGAGCTTTGCCAACTGCGCCCGCCAAAGCGGTTGCCCACGCCAGTCAAGCAAGGCCTTGTCACAGCCCATGCGCCGGGATCTTCCGCCGGCTAGAAGCAATGCGGCAAACAATGAATCAATCATGGGCAATCATGCATGGCACATCGCGTGAACGCAATGCCGTGGCGGCTCTCCGCTTAAGCAGTCCGACGCAATTGAGGGTCATCGTGTCACAATTCAGGGCCGAAAGGCATCGCTGCCAACCCCGTTGGTTGTCACTGACTCCAAACACTTGTGAAATCCCGCCTAATTCTGCTTTGCCTCCTGCCCGTCTTTCTGCTGGCGGAGGACGAGTATGAACAAACGCCGATCCGCTATTCAGACACGAAGCCCAATGACGCCGCCTATGCGCTGGAAAAGTTGATGGATTCAGGCCGCGTCAAGCTGGACCGCCATAGTGCCTGGTCGGTGCTCAAAGGCCTGTTGAAGCAATTCCATATTCCGGAGGAATCCCAGGTGATGGTTTTCTCAAAAACGAGCAAGCAGAATGACCGCATCAGCCCGCAGACACCGCGCGTCATCTATTTTGGAGACGACGCCTATGTCGGTTACTCAGTCGGTGGCTCGCTTGAAATCTCCACCATTGACCCCCTGCTCGGGCCGAATTTTTATCTTCTTGATCCTGAAGTGGAGGAATCAAAACCCCTGCATTTCGAGCGCGATCAAAGCTGCCTCAGCTGCCACGGGGGGCCATTCACTCCGGAAATCCCCGGAGTTCTCGTGCGCTCTGTTTTCCCGAGTGCCGAGGGCCATCCGATCATGAGTCAAGGCAGCACAGTTGTGGATACGACCACGCCGTTCAGTGACCGCTGGGGCGGTTGGTATGTCACCGGCAAACACGGTTCCATGCTGCACCGCGGCAATGTCACGGCCACAGAAAAACCCGACAACACCTGCGACATGCCGATCGAAAAAGGTGCCAACATCACTGAGCTCTCCGCACTTTTTGACACATCACCTTATCCCAGAAAGAAAAGTGACATCGTCGCCCTCATGGTCTTGGAGCATCAGACTTTTGTGCAGAATGTGCTGACAAAGGCCAATCACACCTCGCTGAGGGCAATGCACATGCAGACCAGTCTGCAAAAGGAGTTAGGCGAGCCTGTGCAAAAGGAACCCACAGGCACCGCGCGCCGCATCATTGACCATTGCGCTGATGATGTCATCGAAGCTCTCTTTTTCAAAGACGAGGCCGCCCTGCCGGAAGGAGGGATCGAGGGCGATGACGCATTCCCGGTCGCCTTCGCCGCTGGAGCTCTGAAGACGGCAGATGGCCGCTCCCTGAAGGATCTGCAACTGCTCAATCGCCTCTTCAAGTACCGCTGCAGCTACATGGTTTACTCGCTCACTTTCAAGAATCTCACGCCACCACTGAAGCAAACCGTGCGCACCCGGATGATGGAGGTGCTCGCGGGCACTGACGGCAGCGGCCAGTTTGATTATCTCAGCGCGGGCGAGCGCAACCACATCTCACGTATTCTTCAGGAAACGGGCGTCTTCAAAGGATCGTGAGAAAGAGACGCTTCAGGTGCGTTCTTTGCTTTCATGCGATGCGCCCTCCTGCTGCTGACGATTCTCTTCATCTCTCCCCTGCACGGCCAGCAGCTGGATTTGGGGCGGTTGTTTGAAGACCGCAACCTTGGCCCTGTCGCCGAATTGCTCGACAAAGGCGATTACGATCTCGTTGCGCGCATCTGTGAATCCGCCATCCAGCGTGGGATGAAGGCTCCCGAATGGCGGATGCTCCGCGTGCGCGCGCTCATGCTGCTGGGCCGCGATGACGAGGCGCGGGATGCAGTGCAACTTGCGGTGAAAACCTTTCCCGATCATCTGGAACTGCTCATGCTGCAGTATGAAACTGCCCGGACCACCGGGCGCAAGGATATCGCTGATGCTGCGCTGAAATTAGTTAACAGCGCCGTCCGCAGCCAGTCCGCCAAGGACCGAACCGCTGCTCAATGGGTGGCTCTCGGCAGGGCGGCCCTTGCGCTGGGAGCCGACGCGAAAAAGGTGATCCAACAGTATTTTCAAGTCGCTCAAAAGAAAGATCCCAAGAACGAAGCCGCTTACCTGGAAGAGGGACATCTCGCCTTGGACAAAGATGATGCCAAACGTGCCGCCGATGTCTTCCGCGCCGGGCTCAAGGCCCACGGTGAAACGGCAGACCTGCGGGCGGGACTCGCTCTGGCGTATGCCAATGGTGATCGCGAAAAGCAGCAGGAGAACATGGCCCGCGCTTTGGAGCTTAATCCCATCCATGCCCAAACCCTTCTCAGTCAGGCGGAATTTTTGGCGGGTGCGGAGAAGTTTCTCGAAGCCGAGGCCGCCATCCAGAAAGTGCTCGATGTGTGCGAGCCCTGCCCTGAGGCCTGGGCGCTGCGCGCCGCCATCGCGCAACTCAGTGCGGCCGATTCGGGCAAGACGGAATCGGCCCGCGCGAATGGCTTGAAACGCTGGGGTAAAAATCCCCTCGTGGACCACATGATTGGCCGGGTGCTCTCACGGGCCTACCGGTTCGCTGAAGGAGCCGCCCGTCAGCGGCAGGCTCTCAAATTTGATCCCGCCTTTCTGCCTGCCAAAGTGCAACTCTGCCACGATCTGCTGCGCCTCGGTGAAGAAGACGAAGCGTGGAAAATTGCAGCCACCATCCGCGACAAGGACAG
>CANJVS010000357.1 GCA_947477755.1 Verrucomicrobiaceae bacterium
CATCAGGCAGCGGCACGCGGCTGAGCTCACTCTGGAAATGAAACACCGGCGGCCGCAAAATGCCACGCGGCTGATCCAGGGCATCTTCCGGGAAAAAGGGCCCGCAGGCGAGCACCGTGGCTGTTCCCAGCATCACCAAGGCGAATAACAAACGACGGTGTTTTTTAAACATGGGTGCAATCTATGCGGTCAGCCACCCCGTAGGCAAGCTCAGCGTACGGTTTTCACATCCAGCCTGTCGGCGGCTGTCCTCACCCAGCCGGCGGCAAACTCCTGACCCGGCCAGATCCGCCCCTGCCTGGCAGAATTGGTTAGGCTGAAGCGCAGCCAGCCCGGCCCTTGATCACTCACCCGGTATCCGCGCAGGCCATCGGCAGCCTCCGCGGGCGTTCCCTGCCACTGCACAAGAATGTCGTGAGGCAGATCATCAGGAGCATCTCCCTCCTGCCTAAGAATGATGTCTGCCTGCCCGGATGAGCCCTTTTGCGCGTGCGCACTCCAACCGCGCTTGAGCGGCTTGGCGCTTACAATTTTTTGAAGTGTCTGCGCTGGCCAGTTCAGGCGGTCTGAACTGACTGGCAGCCTGTACCAGATCACCGAGATCATCCGGTCGGGCGCGTGACGCCGCCATTCATCCATCAGCAAGCCAAGTGCAAAGGCATCTGAATCAAGAACAACACCGCGCTTCCCTCCGAGCACAAACCCGGCGGGCAAATCCTCACCAAAGACCTCGGACACCTTGTCAGCCCCGTCAAAAAGCACCACGCATGAATAGGTCGGCAAGGCCACACGAAACGGCACCCCAAGCCCGGCTGCGCGACGGACCGCCTCCCGGGCCTCGGTCTCGTTGATCAAAGTCGCGGCGCGCCCCTGATGCGGCAGATGCAGTGAATGCACCTGCAGCACATAGCCTGGCGACTGGGACAAAAGCATGCGGGCTTCGGGCCGCTTGAGCCAGGAGGGTAGAGCGGTCACACGGATGGGGATATCAGGCAGGCCAATTTTCAGCGTGCTGAGAAGACGGGCGTAGTCCGCGAGTTTCGACTCCGGGCAATCGTAGTCGATCTGGATCTCGTCGGGAGTCCTGCTCATGGCAGTCCAGTGCGCAGTCATGTCAGTCGCCAGCACGACGACCGCATGACAAGCATCCTCAGCCCATCCCGTGCCCGCTGCCGAGGCATGAATTCTGAGAACCAACCCCACCCTGCCCGGGTAACTCTTCAGGGCAGACCAATTCGGCTCAAATTTCTCAATCTTCGGGACACTTGCCTTGAAGCGAATTTCAGCCGCGAGAAAATGCAGTGCATCCAAGGGACTGGCCGCGGCGACTGCTTGTGAAACCTCCGGTGTCCAGACCCGCTGCCACACAAAAGCCTCGGACGTCAGCGGCTGTGTCCGGGTTGCCTGCTTTTCAGCATCGCAACCTGCCAGAAGGCCGAGAAGCATGCACCAAAGCGGCAGGGACCTGATCAGAGAGACAGCCATGGGTGGCAGAGCGACGTGAAATCCGAGCGAATGAAGGACATCCAGAAGAACCATGGCGCTTGCCATCAGGACTGCTCTCGATATCTCACGCAAGTTTTACCAGAGTTTGACGGTAAATTCTTTCGCCCATGCTCACCGACACCACACGCCTCCGCGACTTCCCTTCCCTTTCCGGCATCGCCTACCTGAACACCGCAGCGGAGAGCATCCCGCCGCTCTGTGTGGGGGAGGCTCTGCAAGCCTACTGGCATGATAAACAGCTCGGCATGCGCGGACGTGACGGTCACTTCGCCGCCGTGGAAGCCTGCCGCGAGATCAGCGCAAAGATGCTCGGGCTCACAACGCAGGAGGTTTCCTTCTGCTCCTGCAGTTCAGAGGCCTACAACCTGCTCGCTTCCGCGCTGAATCTCGGCGCTGGTGATGAAGTGGTGGTCACGGATCTCGACTTTCCCGCCGGAGCCACACCCTGGCTGCGCGCCGTGAATCCGCCGGCATCACGACTCTGGAAATCGGTGCATGGCGAATTGAACATCACCGATTTGGAACCGCTGCTGAATGAGCGCACCAAGCTCGTGCAGGTGTCACTGGTGAGCTTTTACAACGGCCACCGCATCGACTGGAAACCGCTGCATGAGGCCGTGCGCAGGCTCGCGCCGAACGCGCTGATCTCGGTGGACATCACGCAGGCTTTCGGGCGCGTGGCCCTGAACTGTGAGGGCGCGGACATCCTGATCAGCAGCACGCATAAGTGGACGCTGGGCGTGCACGGCGGTTGCATCATCGGCATCCCGAAACGCAATGCCGAGCGTCTCACCACGCACGCCGGTGGCTGGTATCACTTGAGCAATGCCTTTGATGCCGACCGCTTTGAGCGTGCAGTCACGAAAACAGGAGCCTTGAGCTTCTCCGTCGGCATGCCCAGCTTCGCGGCGCTGTATGCGCTGAACGCCGCCCTGCGCTATGTGGATGGCGTCGGCGTGGAGGTGATCTCATCTCATGCAGACCCCTTGGTGCGCGAACTGCGTGACGGTTTGGTGGCGCTGGGATTCCAGCCGATGGCTCCGCTGCATGACAGCCGTCCCGTGGGCATCGTGGCCTTCATGCATGAGCGCAGCACGCAGATCCACGCAGCACTTGAGAAAGCCGAGGTGCACGTCATGCACAACGCCGGACGCATTCGCCTCGCCGTGCATGGCTACAACACCCGTGAGGATGTTCAGCGGGCGCTGGCCTGTTTGCAGCAGTGTTCGGAACCCCGCATTTGATGCTGCAAACCGTGTTGAGAGAAGCGTTCCTGGAGATTCCCATCCGCTTCAAAGCGCTGCCACGGCCTAACTAACTGAAGAACACTTTCTCCGCTGTCTTGCGCAGCATCCATGCCTTGTCGCTGCTGCTGAGAAAATCGAGCCGGTCGCGAATAAGCGCGATGGAGTCGTGGTAGTTGTGCCCGGGATCGACCTGGAAGGGACAGTCGCTGGCCCACATGAGACGCTCGGCACCAAAGGAGTCGCGGCACTCTTTGATCATGGGCCCGAGGTCAAGATAGGGTGGTGTCTTCCTGCCGAGCGCGTAGAAGGCGGAAGTCTTCAGCGTGACTTTGGGATACTTCGATAGATGCAGCAGTCGATCCAGATCAGCACGCGACAGAGGGCCGGCCATGCCGACACGCGCGAAGTGATCGATCACCACCGGCGTCTGCGGATTCCTGGCACACATTCCAGCCACGGGGCCGAGCGCTTCAGGATTGACGAGCAGACACATGTTCAGCCCCTCCTCGCCTCCGACCTTCCACATCTCTTCGATGCCGGGTGATGCCAGCCAGCCTTCCACATCCCTGCCTTTGGGCGAAAGCCGGAATCCGCGCACGCCTTGTTTGGCCAGCGCCTTCATGCGCCCGCGCACATCGGGAGCTTTTTCATCGATGATCGCCACGCCGGAGAAAGTGCCCGGGTGCGCCGCCATCATGTCGAGCATGTAGCGGTTGTCGGTTTGGTAATAGCTCATTTGAATAAGCACGATGCGCGTCACGCCTTCCGGTTTGCAATGGGCGAAAAGCTGCTCCGGCGTGAAGCTTGGCGGAGCCATGTTCTTTTTCAGGAAGCCTTCGGCGAGTGGATATTTCTCCGTGTCCGGCGTCCACACATGCACATGCGCGTCGATGAACGAGTCACCGCCAAAGGTGCCGCCACTGGCGAGTTGGGTGCCGAGCGCGGCGCTGACGGTAGTGGCGAGAAATTGGCGTCGATGGGTCATGATGGTGATTCGGTTACGCGAAGCTGAGGATGAATCTTCTCTGGAACTCCAGTGCCTGCTCCACTTGATCCAGTTCGACATATTCATCCACTGTGTGGGCGCGGTCGATGCTGCCCGGGCCGAAGACAATGCTCGGGATGCCGGCCCGCGAGAGCTTGCTGGCATCACAACCAAACGGCACGCCGCAGGGATCGGGATTCAAACCCATCTCGCGAAGCACCCGCGAAGCCGTCTGCACCACGGCGGATCCGGCAGGCGTGTCGAGTGCCTCATCGACAAGCAACAGCGGCTCTTCGACCTCGGCCGTGATTCCGGCGATGCCCTGCAAAAGCTGCCGGTAATGAGCCACGGC
>CANJVS010000358.1 GCA_947477755.1 Verrucomicrobiaceae bacterium
GCTTTATCAGATGGCGCAGCTTTCCATCCACATGGGCAGCATTGGCGGCACGGCGACGCGGTGGATCGCTTTTCTGACCTGTGTGGCACTGGTGCTGCAAATCCTCAGCGGCTATGTGCTGTGGTGGAAGCGCAAATCGTCATGAATGCTCCCCGCTGGATCGGGCATCCGCGCATGCTCGCAGCGCTGACACTGGCCTTTGCGCTGGTGCCGGAGGTCATCACCTTCAAAGCAGTGCGTGAGCTTGATGCAAAACTCTTCGAAACGGCGATGGAGGTGCTGGCTAAATTACCCGCCTGAGCCTGGGCCGCGCGCTGACTTGCAGAAAGCCGTCCGCTCGCGGCTTGAGCGCGCAAAACAACAGCAGCATTTTGTGCCTCGCTTTGACGATTCAGCGCCGCTCATCAAGCTCGCCATCTCTCCGCGCGAGGCCGAACTGCTGCTGTGGGTGGCGCAGGGGAAAGGCAATCACGAGATCGCCGCCATTCTTGATCTCAGCGTGGCGGCGGCGAAGAAGTACGCTATCCAAATCTTCGCGAAGGCCCGCGTCGAAAGCCGCAGCGCGGCGATGTTGCGTGCGATCGAGGTTTTGGCATGAGATGGCGAAAGTAGAGAAGGGTGGGGCCGTTTGTCTTCACGATGATTTCTCGCTTCACCTTCCTCCTCCCTATTCTTATTTTAGCAGTGACGCCGATGCAGGCGCAGACGGCTGATCCGAAACCGCTCATCGAAAAGGCCATCACCGCTGTCGGAGGGAAGGACAAATTGCTGACGTTGTTTCGAGTGAAGGAGCTGTTTCATTTTGGCGACAAGCCGGAGCCAGCGGAGGGAAAGAAGCGTTCGACACGCGAGTCAGTGATCGAGCCGCCAAAGTATTGGTGGATCGGCACGAAAGAACGCGCTGAAGAGCCTGCTAAATATGATGTCTGGGCCTGGACTCTCGGCGTGCTGATTGATCCTGCCACGAAGGTCGAGGTGATCCCCGAGATGACCGATGAGGACAAAGCCTGCTTTGGTCTGCGCGCGAGCGGCACCGTCACTCCAGCGATGGATCTCTACTTTGATAAGACGACAAACTTACTCCTCCGCATCGACTGGCGCACTGACTTCTACCGCTTCAGTGAGTGGAAGGAAACCGATGGCGTGAAGTATGCGAGCAAGACTGTGATCTTTAAAAAGGCGGGCGGTAAGCCGTGGTTCTTCCACGAGGTCACGGCGGTGGAGCGGCTGAAGGAACTGCCAGCAAATCTCAAGCGCTGAGCTACGTCAGTTCTTTGATCCGCTTGCGCGATTCACTTTCAAATCTTCAGCGAGGTGGATGAAATCGCCCGTTTCACACCATTTCACAAAGCGTTCGGTGAGGCGTTTGAGTTCATCCCATTCGTGGCGGATGTGCTTGGACTCTTCGGTGCTGATGGAGTTGTCGGAGGCAGCGTGGCTGATGGCAGCGAGCAGACCGGCGAACTGCTGCACGATTTCCTGGGTGGCTGGCATGACCTCGCGGCCGGGCCTTTTGTTGTTGGGCGGGTTTTTGACGAAGTAACCGTCGGCCTTGTTGCAGAGCCACTGGATGAGGTGGTCGTCCCCGGTGTTCAGGTAGAGATCGCGGATGCGGTCGAGCGGGTTGGATGTGCCGCTGCCTTTGGTGTCGCCCTCTTCACCCCATTTATAAATGAGGGACAGCGAGAGGCCCATCTTTTCAGCCACTTCCTTGACGTGAGCTTTGGCGAGGGCGTTGCGAATGACTTCGTGGGATTCCATACGCCCCATGATGGGCTGCGCGGGCAGGAGTGTGCAAGAGCGAAAGTGAGGGTGACAATTTCGTTTGCCGGAGGCCGCATCGAACGGAGAGTCCGCGACTCATGATCAGCCAGTTCATCGACTACGTCCTCCATGTGGATAAACACCTCCAGGGTTTCGCGGAGGGGCATCGCACCATGATCTATGTGCTGCTGTTTGCGATTGTGTTCTGCGAGACAGGGCTGGTGGTCACGCCGTTTCTTCCCGGAGATTCACTGCTCTTTGCCGTGGGTGCCCTGGCTGCGCAGGGGTTGCTTAAAATCGAGTTTGTCATTCCGCTGCTCATGGTGTCGGCGATTGTTGGGGACAATTTGAACTACTGGATCGGGCGCAAATCAGGCGCCTGGATCGTGACGCAGCGCTGGTTCAAACGCGATTACCTGAATAAGACGGAGCACTTCTTTGTGAAGCATGGCGGACGGGCCATCATCATCGCCCGCTTCGTGCCCATCGTGCGCACCTTTGCGCCGTTCACCGCAGGTTTCGGGCGGATGCACTACTCGCGCTTTCTGGCCTTCAGTGTCGGCGGCGGATTGCTCTGGGTCGCGGGCATCTCGATGCTCGGTTACGCGCTCGGCAACATCCCGGTCATCAAGAGCAATTTCAAACTCGTGTCGGTGATGATCATTGTGGTGTCCGTGCTGCCGATTGTGATTGAGGTGATCAAGCACAAACTCGAAGCGAAGAAGAAGGCTGATCGGTGATCACTGCGTCGTTTTGAGCGTGATGGATTTCAGCACTCCGGGCAGCAGATGCCGGGCACCTTCGCCACTGAGGTGACTGTTGTCCTCATAGAGCGAAAGACCGCCTGAGCGGTAGGGCAGGTGTCCGTCTTTCTGCAGGATGTCCTCCGGATGCACCGCAGTGACCGGGCAGGCTTTTTCAAGCTGGCGCAGCAGTTGCAAGGCTCGCGCATGGAACTGACGATGCGCATCCAAAGTCACCCATTCAGGCGGGAAAGACTCTCCGTGTCTGAGGGCGCGCGCCATGTCCTGCGGCACCTGCCTGCCCATGGTCGGGATCGGGTAAAGCAGGATCACTTGCTTACCTGCCTGCGTCAGAAGTGTGATGGTGCGGGTGAGCGCCTGCAGGACAACTTGTTGCATGTCCTCCGGTGTGGAGTCTGCGGGCATCTGGATGCGCGGTTGGCGATCCGGTTTCAGATACCATGACCAGCTGGCACAAAGGATGACGGTCCGGCATGGTCCGGCGGCGATCTGCGGCAGGACTTCAGCGGTCAATGAGGCGCTGTGCTCCGAGCTGGTCACGCCCGCTGCGGGCAGCGTGGCGGGTGCCACCCAGCACTGTCCCGCGCGACCCTGGGCCAGCAGTTCCCGGTGCAGTTCATGGACGAGGCATTGCGCGTGGCTGTCCCCGAGCAAAAACACTTCAGGCGTGCGTCCTTCCTGTCCGATTGTTAGCAGTGTTGCTTTGGCGGGCTTGATGACATCACAATCCGGCAGCACGCGCCGGAGCCAGGTCTCAGCCAGCGCACCGGCAAAGCCGTTGTGCCGCCGCACCTGATCTGCGGAGATCATGAGCCCGATGACGAGCATGAGCGCAGCGGCCACGAGCCAGCGCTGATGCCGGTGATCCGCTGTTCGGCGCAGTGGATTCTCCACTCCATGATGCAACGCGGCGGCGATGATGAGTGAGGCCGCCGCGCAAAGCATTTGATCAATCACATCCCAATGCCCCTTCCAGGCACGGAACAGCACGAACAGCGGCCAGTGCACGAGGTAGAGTGAATACGACATGCGCCCCAGATAACGCACCGGCGGCAGCACGAGCAACCCGTGCAGCATGGTCCCAGGCCCGCCCGCGCGAGTCGCGATCAGAAGAACTGTGCCCGCGACAGTTGCCATTGGCAGGGTGATCAAGCTCAGACTGGCGGCACACAGCGCGAGGCCGAGCCATGAAAAATGCGGAGGCAGCCAGGCTCTGTGCTGCATCAGCGCTGCGGTGAAACAACCCGCCGCCAGCTCCCAGGCCCGGCCTTCCAATCCATAGAAAGCATGACTGCCACTCCCGCGTGACACGACGACGGAGGCGATAAAGAGCGCGGTCACGACGACGGCGGAGATCAAGCGTCGGCTCGCTGCCCGGCAGCTGAGTCCCAGGACAAGCAGCAGGGGATACAAAAGATAGAACTGCTCCTCCACCGCCAGGGACCAGGTGTGCAGCAGCGGATTGCCGGTGGCATCCGGTGAGAAGTAGTCCGTGCCGCGCGCTAACTGATAGTTCGACAATGACAGCAGGGCGGCCATCGAGGTGCTGGCGAA
>CANJVS010000359.1 GCA_947477755.1 Verrucomicrobiaceae bacterium
GGCGAGGGCGGGAATTGAACCCGCGCATACCGGTTTTGCAGACCAGTGCATTACCACTTTGCTACCTCGCCATTCGCCTTTCAGCGGCGCGGAGACTAGGCGGTGGTTGCTGAGGTGTCAACTGGCAGACCTTGATGAGGTTCAAAGCCTGGAAAAGCCTGGATTTCAGCCACGGTGGCAGGTCGTTCCTCAGGGAGGCATGCCAGCATCCGGTGAATGATTTCAGCGGTCTGGACCGGAACATCAGGCCGCAGCTCACGCAAAGGCGTTGGCCTCTGATAAAGGTGCGCGGTGATCACCTGCGGCGTGGTCTCGCCCTCGAAAGGCGGCCTTCCCGTCAGCGCATAATAAAACGTGCCGCCCAGCGCATACACATCCGCACGCTCATCAAGAACCGCGTTTTTAAACTGCTCGGGGGCCATGTAATGCACACTGCCGGTCATTTGGTTTTCGATTTCCGCATCCCTTCGACAGGCGAGTCCAAAATCGATCAGCTTCCAGTCACCGGTTCCGGTCTGCATCAGATTCTCGGGCTTCACATCCCGGTGCAGCCAGCCAGCGCGATGCACCGCAGCCAGAGCTGCCAGCGATTGCCGCGCCAGCGATTCAAAACCTTCCAGCGCAAGCGTTGCCTTGGATTCCAGCGTTCCGCCCTGCAAAAGTTCCATCACCCAAAAGTCACCCTGCCCGTCGGTGCCCGCATCCAGCAGGGCGACAATATTCGGATGCCGAATCGCGCGCAAGATCTCGATCTCTCTCTGCCCCTCGGCAGGGGGAATGGAGGAGGACAGGCGCTTGAAGGCCACCTGCCTGCCCGTATCACGATCAAGCGCAGACCAAATCACTGCACGACCGCCTTCGGCGATCTTTTCCAGCAGTTCATAGCGGTCACTCATGACCGGCATCGTGCCGCCATCGAAAGCCCGCTGCAAGTCTTCAGCGATCTTCATCGTTCACCGCCCCTCACCATGCGTCTTCTTTCTCTTCTCCTTCTAGGTGCCCTGCTCCACACCGCCGCCGCCGCTGAGCGCCAGCCTAACATCGTCTTCTGTTTTGCCGATGACATGGGCCGCTACGCCAGTCTGTATCAGAAGCTCGATGGCAAGGGCACGGTCAACGACCTGATCAAGACGCCCAACATCGACCGCATCGCCAGGGAAGGCGTGCTCTTCAAAAACGCCCACGTCTGCGCCCCTTCCTGCACGCCGTGCCGCAGCGCGCTGCTTTCAGGTCAGTATTTCTGGCGCACCGGCCGGGCCGCGATTTTGCAGGGTGCCAAGTGGGACCCAAAGATCCCGGCCTATCCATTGTTGCTCAAAGATGCCGGGTATCACATCGGCAAAAGCTACAAAGTATGGAGCCCCGGCTCACCTGCCGATGCGCCGTATGGCGAGCAGGCGCACGCTTATGAAAAGGCGGGCCGGCGCGTGAACGACTTCTCTGAGAACGTCACCAAGATGGTTGCCGGAGGCAAAACTATTACTGCCGCAAAGCAGGAGTTGTATGACGAAGTCGCCGGCAATTTTGATGCCTTCATCGCTGATCGTAAAGAGGGGCAGCCCTTCTGCTTCTGGTATGGACCGACCAATGTTCACCGCAAGTGGGTCAAAGGCAGCGGCGCCGCACTCTGGGGTCTCGATCCTGATCAACTCAAAGGCAAGCTGCCCGCCTTTCTGCCGGACGTGCCCGAAGTGCGCGAGGATCTTGCCAGTTACTTCGGCGAGATCATGGCCTTCGATGCCTGTGTCGGCGTGTTTTTGAAAAAGCTCGAAACGCTCGGCGAACTCGACAACACCCTCTTTGTCGTCAGCGGCGACCACGGCGCGCCGGGCTTCCCGCATGGCAAGTGCAACCTCTATGACTTCGGCACCCACGTCACCCTTGCCGTGCGCGGTGCAGGCACGGTGGGCGGACGTGTCGTCGATGATTTTGTGAATCTCATGGACCTGGCGCCGACCTACCTCGAACTCGGTGGAGTCACTCCGCCGGCGGTCATGTCCGGTCGCAGTTTGATCCCGGTGCTGCGCAGCACCAAAAGCGGCCAGGTCGATCCCGCGCGCAATTTCGTCATCACCGGACGTGAGCGTCATGTCGAGTCGGCGCGTGAAGGATTTCTTCCCTATCCCCAGCGCGCCCTGCGCACGCCCGACTACCTTTACATCCTCAATTTCAAACCCGATCGCATGCCCATGGGTGATGCCGGCAAGCTTGATTCCAGCGTCGAAGAACTCACTGAGAACACCCACGTCAGTTTCGCCGACATGGACAGCAGCCCGACCAAGGCCTGGCTCATTGGTGAGCGTAACAACCCCCTGTGGAAACAGCACTTCGACTGGGCCTTTGCCCTGCGTCCCGGCGAGGAGCTGTATGCCATCGGCAAAGATCCATTCGAAATCAAAAACGTCGCCAACGATCCCGACTACGCCACCATCCGCGATCAGATGCGCGAGCGCCTGATGGCCGAACTCACCAGGACCAAAGACCCGCGTGTCGAGAACAACGGCGCCTTCTTTGAAACCGCCCCCATGGCCGGTCCGCTGCCGGATGACATCGCGAAGCCGAAGCGCGGCAAAGGGCCGGGGAAAAAGAAGTGAATGCCGCTTTTATTCCTGCACCGACTTCGGATCAAGCGCGTCGCGCAAGGCATCGCCTAACAAATTGAGGGCGAGCAGGGTGGCGCTGAAGAAGAGGCTGGGGCCGATGAGCATCCAGGGGTAAACGGCCATGCTGGCGGCCCCCTCGCTGATAAGCACGCCCCAGCTTGCATCCGGCGGCTGGATGCCAAGGCCGAGGAAGCTGAGCGTGGCCTCCAGCAGCATGACACCGGGCACGGTGAGACTGGAGTAGATGATGACGGGCCCCATGACATTCGGCAGCATGTGCTTAAACAGGATGTGCCAGAAACCCGCGCCTGACGCGCGTGCAGCCAGCACGAATTCGAGATTCTTCAAAGCCAGCACCTGGCCGCGCACCACACGCGCCATGGTCAGCCACTCGACCGCGCCGATGGCGACAAAGATGAGCCAGAATTCACGGCCAAAGATGACAACGAGAATGATGACAAAGGTGATGAACGGAAAGGCATACAGCACATCCACCAGACGCATCATCACCGCATCCGTGCGCTTGCCGGCCAGTCCGGCGACGAGGCCGTAACCGACACCGATCACCGATGCAACACCGGTGGCCAGGATGCCCACCAGAAGCGAGATGCGTCCGCCATGCAGGATGCGTGTGGCGAGATCGCGCCCCAGCGGATCCGTGCCCAGCCAGTGCGCGGCGTCCGGCGCCGTGGCCTTGAGCTCCAGGTTCTGATCATTCGGACCATAAGATGAAAACAATGGCCCGGCACAGCACAGCAGCACGAGCAGGAGTAATAAAATCATCGCCGCCACCGTGACCGGATTACGCACGAGGCGCTGCCAGGCCTTGTGCCATGGCGACTGGGAGGACGCAGCGCTCATGACTTGAATCCAAGACGGGGGTTGAGCAGAGCCTGCAAAATGTCCACCAGCAGATTGAAACCGACGATGAGCAGCGCGTAAAAGGCCGCCGTGGCCATGGCCAGTTCATAGTTTCGATTCACTGCCGCACCGACGAAATGCTGACCGAGTCCGGGCAGTTGAAACACGCTCTCCGTGATGATGGAACCTGTCATCAGACCCGCCGCGGTGGGGCCCAGATAGTTGAGCACCGGCAGGCAGGCGAGCTTGAAGGAATGACGGAACACGATGGCCAGTTCCGACGCACCCTTGGCGCGGGCGGTGCGGATGAATTCCTGAGCCAGTGTTTCACGCAAACCACCGCGGGTGAGCCGCGCAATGGAGGCGCTGTAGATGAAGCCAAGCGTCGCAGCGGGCAGCACCCAGTCGTCCGCATCATACCAGCCGGAGGCATTGAACCAGCGCAGCTTCAGACCGAACACGAGCGCCAGCAGCGGCCCCAGCACCATGCTCGGCGTGCAGATGCCCAGCGTGGCGACCACCGTGCTGGCACGATCTTCCAGCGTGTTCGGGCGCAAGGCCGCGAGGGCTCCGATCGGGATGCCAATCGCCAGCGCGATGGCCAGCGCCAGCAGA
>CANJVS010000360.1 GCA_947477755.1 Verrucomicrobiaceae bacterium
CGGTCGCTCACGCTGCCGCTGACGAATCCCCTGGGGGCCGCGAGAGCGGCAGGCCACTGCAGGATGAGGGGCACGTTCAGACCTTCCTCATAACAGAATTGTTTCC
Organism: Verrucomicrobiaceae bacterium; assembly: GCA_947477755.1. Taxonomy (GTDB): domain Bacteria; phylum Verrucomicrobiota; class Verrucomicrobiia; order Verrucomicrobiales; family Verrucomicrobiaceae; genus Prosthecobacter. Next base: position 107 of record CANJVS010000360.1, read on the forward strand.
CGCGGACATGCGCCTGACCGTTGTCGCCGACAAAGCAGATCACCGTGTTTTCCAGCAGACCGTCACGCTTCAGCAGCTCCATCACCTTGCCAATCTTCCGGTCCAGTTCCGTGGCCGCATCCAGATACCCGGCCCAGTCTTTGCGCGTGATTTCATGGTCCGGATAATAGGGCGGGATCTGCACTTTCGCGGGATCGGCATGGGCGGGCGCATGAAAGGTGCGGTGCGTCTCCTGGAAGTTGAGCTGCGCGTAGAAAGGCTGATGCGCTTTGAGATCATCCCACTGATCAGAATCAAAGGGCTTTTCCGGCGGCAGGAAATTCCAGTCCGTTTTGCCCGCACCCTTGAACCCGGCTTCGGCGGGCAATTGCCGCACATTTGCGGTGAAGTAGCCCGCTTCCCTCATCCGTTCGCTGATCAGCTTCACATCCTTCGGCAGTGTGTAACCGTCATCGCGATGACTGCGGTGATTGTGCGCGCCGATGGTTGAACACCCTCGGTGTCACCGGCATTCTGCTGAACTACCGCACCCCCACTCGCGACGAAGCCGCCCCGCACGAAAAGCCCGTTCAAGATGCCGCCCGCGCCATCGCCCTCGTCCGCGAGCATGCCGGAGAGTGGAGCCTCGATCCCAATCGCGTCGGCCTGCTCGGCTTCAGTGCCGGCGGCAATCTGCTCGCCCACATCGCCTGTGATCGCGGCACCAAAACCGATCTGCCCAACTTTGGCGTCATGATCTACGGCGGCGGTTTCCTGGACTCCAAAAATCCCGCCAAATTCAAGGAAGGCTTCAGCGTGCCCGCCGATGCCCCGCCCATGTTTCTCGCCTGTGCCCACGACGACGGCCAGAACCCCGTCGCCGCCACCCTCCTCTACCTCGAATACAAAAAGCAAAACCTGCCCGCCGAACTTCATCTCTTCACCAAAGGCGGCCACGGCTTCGGCATGAGGGATAACAAACAACCCATCAACGCCTGGCCCCAGCGCTGCGCCGAATGGATGGGTGCCATGGGCTGGCTGACGAATTGAAAAATCTCGATGCGCTCATAGCTGACCGTGAATCTCAGTTGGCGGCAATCAGCTCGACTTGCAGTTGCTCCTTGATCCAGCCATGCACCTTGACGCCGGTCCAGTGCTCCACGGCGGCCTGACGCGGGTCTTTGAGAACAGGCACGAGGATGTCCTCGATGCGTTGCAGGCTGACTTTGCGCCGCCTGCCACCAGCGGGCTTGCTCACCAGCGCGTCGATGCCACCTGTGTTGTATTTGAGGATCCAGAGCCGCACGACACGGTCACTTCGGCAGAACACTTGGCAGACTTCCTGCCGACTCATACCGCGCAACAGACAACGCATGGCGGCCAGACGGATGTAGCTGCGCTTGTTGGGCGCAGACTCCATCGCGGCTTGGATCTCCTCAAGTCGCGCATTGTCTGGATTGGGTCTGACTTCAATCGGCCTCAATGACCATCTTCATGGCCTATCCTGATGTTTTACACAGCGCTTTTTTCACACCATTTCGGAAATCAGTTCTGCAATCTGCTATAGCCGCCATCCTCTAAGAAACCTGCCCGTAAAACGCGCGAAGCATCAATACTTAGATGGTTACTGCCTAGTGACATATCGGGCGCGAGACCGTGCTGGAAGAACAAGACGGCAAGAAATGGGCAGGATATCGGAAGCGTTTCCAGGAGGGCCTGTCAGCACGATTAAGTGCAGAATATGGCAAAGGATTCTCAGCCCCGATTTTCAGAAATTTTCAGGATTTCTTTCTCACCTTCCAAGACCGTCAGCCGCGAATACTTTCCCCAGCAGACATGGAATTGACCGCTGAAACTAAGATGCGTTACCCGACGAGAAGTCGTATCTCGCCTCTCATTTCAAATCCAGCACCAGCGACTGATCAGGTCTGTGCTTTTCACTTTGAATGGTGATTTGTGAATCATTCACACAAGGATGTCCTTGACCACATGCGACTCTTCCACGCCGGTGAGACGGATATTGAGCCCGCGAAACTTGTGAGTGAAACGGGTGTGGTCTATACCGAGACAATGCAAAATGGTGGCGTGCAGGTCGCGGATATGGACAGGATTTTCGGCGATATTGTAACAGAAGTCATCGGTGGCCCCGTATTCGGTGCCTGGCTTGATGCCGCCGCCAGCTAGCCAGATGGAGAAGCAGCGGCCATGATGATCGCGACCCATCCCGGGATCACCGAGTTTACCCTGGCTGAATACGGTTCGACCAAACTCGGTAGCAAAGATGACGAGCGTATCATCAAGCATGCCGCGCTCTTTAAGATCTTTGATAAGCGCTGCGGTGGGTTGGTCGATGTCGTGGCATTGATTGGGCAATTGTCGTGATATGGCGATGTGCTGATCCCAGCCGCGATGAAAAAGCTGCACGAAGCGCGTATTGCGCTCCAACAGACGCCGGGCGAGCAGGCAATTCGCGGCATAGCTTCCGGGCTTGCGCACTTCGGGGCCGTAGGCCTCTAGCGTGGCATTGGGTTCCTTACTGATGTCGGTGAGATCTGGCACGGAGGTCTGCATGCGATAGGCCATCTCGTAGGCCTTGATGCGGGTGAGCGTCTCGGGATCACCGAGTTCATCGGCACAGAGTTGATTGAGCCGCGCGAGGTCGTCAAGCAAAGCGCGGCGTTGCTCGCGTTCGACGCCGGGTGGGTTTTGTAAATAGAGCACGGGATTGACTCCAGGGCGCAGCCCCACACCTTGGTATGATGATGGCAGAAAGCCGCTACCCCACAGCCTTGAAAAGATTGGCTGGTCGGGATTCTTGCCTGTGCCTTGCGACACCATAGCAATGAAGGCGGGCAGGTTCTCATTCTGGGTGCCCAGCCCATAGCTTACCCACGCACCCATGCTGGCGTAGCCGGGCAGTTGGTTGCCAGTGTTCATAAAGGTGATGCCTGGATCGTGATTGATGGCCTCGGTATGGAGGCTCTTCACAATACAGATGTCATCGGCAATGCTCTGGATGTGCGGCAGCAGGTTACTGATCCAAGTCCCATGCTTACCGCAGCGTTTGCCATCCTTCAACGGTGGCACCACGGGATACGCGGTTTGGCTGCTGGTCATTCCGGTGAGCCTCTGGGTGCCTTTGATGCTTGGTGGCAGTTCCTTTCCTGCGTGCTGGTGCAATGTCGGTTTATCATCAAAGAGATCCACATGCGACAAACCTCCGCTCTGGAACAGACATAGCACTCGCTTCGCCTTAGGCGCGAAATGCGGGAAACCAGGGAGGCCAATACGAGTCTCGTTCGCAGCACGCAAGATTTCAGGATGCAACAAACTACCGAGCGCGATGCTGCCGATGCCGCGTGATACATCACTGAAAAAGCTGCGGCGGGTGAGATTATCGAGGTGCTCTTTCAGCGGGTTCATGATGTATGAAGAAAAGTGTCTTAATTCCGGGTGACGCTCTCGCTGAGATTGAGAATGAGGGATGCGATTTGCATCCAGGCTGCATGTTCTGGGGCCGATAGACGGCTGTCGTTGGGGGATTCTCCAACGCTCAGGGCTTCTATGGCGGCATCGGGATGGGCGACATAGCGCTGGCGCTCGCGGGCGAGGGCAGATTTCAGCACGGCAAGTTCAGCTGGCTTGGGTTCGCGTGATGTGGATTCAGTAAAGGCCCAACGGAGTTTCGCTAAATCGTCACCGGATTGATGCAGCATGCGCTCAGAAAAGGCACGGGCGGCTTCTACAAATTGCGGGTCATTGAGGGTGACGAGCGCCTGCAGCGGTGTGGTCGTGTTACCGCGTGCGATCGTGCAGACCTCGCGGTTCGGCGCATCGAAGGCTGTCATATTCGGTGGCGCTGCGGTACGTTTCCAGAACGTGTAGAGACTACGGCGGTAAAGCTTCTCACCGTGGTCTTGCACAAAGGTTTGTGCCGTGGCTGGAGTGCTGCCGTAGTGGCTGATTTCGCGCCAGAGATCACCCGGCATGTAG
>CANJVS010000361.1 GCA_947477755.1 Verrucomicrobiaceae bacterium
ACCGGTGTACTGCGAAAAACCGCTCACACGCGATGTCGCCGAAGCACGTCTCATCACCCAGGCTGCGGCCGAGGCCGGCGTGGCAACGCAGATGGGAACGCAGATTCATGGCATGCCCAATTACCGCCGGGTGGTGGAACTGATTCAGAGTGGCGCCATCGGCAAAGTGACCGAGGCGCATGTCTGTGTCTCGCGCGCCTGGGGTCTTCAAAGCAAGGAAGAGGCGGAGAAGAACAAAGATGTCGTCTTTGTCACGGAGCGTCCCAAGGAAGAGCAGACACCGCCACCGTATCTCGATTGGGATTTGTGGTTGGGCCCGGCGCCCTACCGCCCCTACAACGAAGTCTATTTCCCCGGACCCAAGTGGTATCGCTGGTGGGACTTCGGCAACGGCACAATGTCGGATCTCGGCAGTCATTGGAATGATCTGCCATTCTGGGCCTTGAAGCTCGATGCACCGCTGAGCATTGAAGCCTTTGGCCCTCCGCCGCATCCTGAGATCGCCCCGGCGACCATGTCCGCCGTTTATGAATACGGCGCGCGCGGTGAGATGCCCGCCTGCAAACTGCACTGGCATCAGGGCACCGACAAACCTGACGTGTGGAAGAATGATCCGCTCATCAGCCAGTGGAACAGCGGCGTCCTCTTCATTGGCGACAAGGGCATGCTGCTCTCAGACTACGGCAAGCACGTGCTGCTGCCGGAGGCCTCGTTCAAAGACTTCCAGCGCCCGAAACCCTTCATCGCCGACTCGCCCGGCCAGCACATTGAATGGCTCAATGCGATCCGTCATGGCACGCCAACAGGAAGCCCGTTCAGCTATGGCGGCCCGCTCAGCGAAGCCAATCATCTCGGCAACGTGGCCTTCCGCGCCGGCGGCAAGATCCTTTGGGATGCCAAAGCCATGAAGATCACCAACAACGAAGCCGCCAACCGCTTCCTCAGCCGCGTGCCACGCGCGGGATGGAAGCTGGCATGAACGGCGGAGTGTTAAGAGCACGACGCTCTTAGTGCTCCTTTCATGACGAACCACAGACCAACCGCACGAACAACATCGCCAGCGACATCTCTCATCAAAACCATCATCCCTGCTCACCGAGCACCAACTCCTAACCACTTATCACTCATGCCTTTCCGCGCGCGTTTCCTCCTTCCGCTTCTCTCCGCTTCCTTTGCCACGGCCGCCGACTGGCCTGAATTCCGCGGCCCGGATAAGCAGGGCCACTCCGCCGCCGCCGGACTGCCCACCGACTGGAACACGAACTTCAACAAGAACATCCTCTGGAAGGCCGCGCTTCCCGGCATCGGATGGTCGTCACCCGTCGTCGTCGGCGACAAGATTTACCTCACCACGGCCGTGCCCGTGGGCGGCGAGGAGAAACCCGTCGTGGATCGCAGTCTGCGCGCCCTGTGCGTGTCAGCGACGGATGGCAAGGTGATCTGGGACAAGGAAATCTTCACCCAGACCGCCGCCACCGCTCCGAACATTCACAAGAAAAACAGCCACGCGAGCCCGACGGCGCTTTATGAAAATGACCGCCTGTTTGTCCACTTCGGACATCAGGGCACGGCCTGCCTGAATGCCACCGATGGAAGCACCGTGTGGAGCACGCGCGAGTTCGCTTACAAGCCCGTGCATGGCGCCGGCGGCAGCCCGGTGATCGAGGGCGATCTTCTCATTTTCAATGCCGACGCCGAGAGCAATCCGGCGGTGATCGCACTCGACAAGACAACGGGCAAACAGCGCTGGAGATTTGAGCGGGTGAGCGATGCGAAGCGCAAATTCTCCTTCTCCACACCGCTCGTGATCGAGGTGAATGGCAAGCGTCAGCTCATCACGCCCGGCAGTGGTGTGGTGAATGCGCTCGATCCGGCCACGGGAGCAGAGATCTGGAAGGTGCGCTATGATCAGGGCTACTCGGTGGTGCCGCGTCCCGTTTACGCGCACGGCATGGTTTTCGTCGCCACCGGCTATGACAAGCCCACCGTGATCGCCATCCGCGCGGATGGCAGCGGCGATGTCACGGACACGCATGTGGCATGGAAGCTGGAGAAGTATGCACCGCACAATCCGAGCATGGTCGTGGTGGGAGATGAACTTTATCTCGTGGCCGACAACGGCATCCTCTCCTGCCTGGATGCAAAGACCGGCACGGCCCATTACCAGGAGCGCTGCACCGGACCGATCAGCGCGTCTATTCTGGCGGCGGACGGCAAGCTGTACCTTCAGGATGAAAAAGGCCTGAGCGTGGTGGTGAAACCCGGCAAGACCTACACGGTGCTGGCAAAGAACGATCTCGCCGAGCGCTCACTGGCTTCCTACGGCGTGGTGGGTGATGATCTCCTCATCCGCACCGAGCAGCACCTGTGGCGCGTAGGCATGAAGTAAGTTAGGCCATCCGCCCGCTGAATCCGGCACACCAGCGCCAGCCCTGTCCACGTGGAGCAAAAGGCCTCACGAGGCGATGGCGGCGTAGAAGGCCTCGGTCTGCATGGCATCGGGGATGACCTCGATGAGAAGCGCTCCGTCAGGCAGGTCGTCAAGGTGTCCGGGCTCGGTCGCACGGAGGTAGGCCATGCCCCACATCTGCGCCCAGGGTTCGAAACTCACACGATGATGATTTTCGACGATCCGGCGTGCCGGCGCAGAGAGAGCTCTCAGGCCGGGCACGCGGGAGAAGATCTTGCCTCCGCCATTGTTGATGACGACAAGCCGCCGGTTGCCCTGAGGCAGCTGCGGCAGGATCCACGGCGCAGCGAGATCATAAAGAGCGCTGAGGTCACCGATGATGAGCCAGGAGCTGCGCGAACTCGCGCTCGCACCCAGCCAGGCGGAGACGATGCCATCGATGCCATTGGCACCGCGATTGGCGAAGAACTCCACGCCCTGCTCCCGACACGACATGGCCAGATTCATCTCCCGGATCGGCAGGCTGTTGCCGATGAAGACACGGTCAAAGGCGCTGAATTTGGCAGTGATCTCACGCACCCAGGCCGGTTCAGAAAGCGGGTGCTTGTTCAACCATCGCGAGACATCCAGTTTGTCGCGCCCCGGCCTGGCGGGAACCAGGTTCAGCAGAGCGAGTGAATCCAAGGCGGACCAGGGCAGGGTCTGCACGTTTTTCGTCCGGGCCAGACCGGAAAAAGTGAGATGCGAGATGTTGGTCACCCACACGTCAGGCCTGTCCTCCAAATCCCGCCACCAACGGAACGAGGGGATGCCGCCGATGCGGATGATCTGCTTGATTTTGAGCGCGCGGAAAGTGGCCTCGGAAGCGGGCAACAAAAGGTGTTCAAGATTCGGACGGTCCAGCCAGGTGCCCAAAAGGTTGGAGGTCGCTTCCGCAATCACCGGCAGTCCGAGCCTGGCCAGGACGTGGGCAACTTCGCGTGCGTCGGATGGATGCAGGCCGCACACCACGACAGCGGTGGCTTCACCTGAAAGCATGAAGACGGGGGCTTTCGCCGTCTCGGGCACGCGCTGCGAATGATGGGACAAGAAGTCGATGCCCTCCTGAACGTTATCGAGAGGCTCCTCGAGGCAGACATTGATGTGCAGCGGTTGCGATCCCAGGCGGGTGGGCCAGGAAAGGCTATTGCCGTCCGCAACATCCAAACAGGCGCTGACATAGGAACCAAAGAGATCCTTCTGCTCAATGGCCTGCGGCGCGCCGCTGCCACGATATCGGAGGGGGCGGTCAGCCGTGATGAGAACCAGCGGCAGCCCCTGGTAATGCGCCTCAATCACCGCTGGCAGCAACTCTGCCGCCGCAGTTCCCGAGGTGGTGAGCACCGCCACAGGCTGGCGATCCGCCTGAATGCGGCCGAGAGCGAAAAAGGCGGCGCAGCGCTCCTCAAAGAAGCTCCAGACTTTCACCCCCTCACTTTCCATCAGGGCGGTGATGAGCGGGGCATTGCGCGCGCCGGCCGCCACACAAACTTCAGCAACACCCATGCGCGCAAGCGCGGTCAGGGTGCTGCGGATGATGCGGGTGTTCATGACTTATTCCAGGATCGTGTGCGGCTTAAACGCGCGCAGCGCCGGAAGGTCGTGCATGATGTTTGTGCT
>CANJVS010000362.1 GCA_947477755.1 Verrucomicrobiaceae bacterium
CGAAATGCTAGCCGCGTGCTGCGGTGATGACCACCACTTTTTCAGCCCCGGCATCGCGTTTCAGAATCTTGGCACATTCATGAGCCGTGGCACCGGTGGTCAGAACGTCATCCACAAGCAGGATTTTCCGGCCATTCAGGTCCGGCTGCGGGCGCCAGGGAAAGGCGCGCCGGAGGGCAAAAACTCCACGCAGATTATCCAGCCTCTGCTGCCGGTGCAGCTTCGCTTGCGTGGATGTGAGCCGGGTGCGGCGCAGTGCCTGGACGGCCGGTATGCCGGTCATTCCGGCCAGCATCCGGCACAGCTCCCAGCTCTGATTGAACTCGCGCCGCATCTCCCGAAGGAAATGAAGCGGCACCGGCACCAACACCCATTTCGACAGATCTTCTCCAGCGAGGCGCGGGTCATTCATGGCCGGTTTCAGGATCTCCGCCAGCACACCGCGCAGGGAAAGATCACGGCCATATTTGAAATGATGAATCAACTCGCGAAGCACCCCATGGGCCTTGAATGCAGACAGGGCGAAATCGAAGGCCATTCGCCGCCCGTCACAATTTGAGCAGCGGAACTCGCGCGTCATCGGACCACCAAACGACTCCCCGCACACCGAGCAATACGGTGGCTCGATCGGCTCCAGATCGGCCATGCAGGCCTGGCATAACCAAACGGCAATGCCCTGATGCTGCGCAGCCTTTTCCAACGGTGCCTCGCAAGCGGTACAGATGCGCGGAAAAACCGTATCAAGAAGGATCCTGCTGGCCTGCCGCAGAATCGGAGAGGTGATCAAAGGCTCGTGCGGACCGGGGTAGGCCATGCTTCTCAGTCTGCCTGAAAAGCATGCCGTCCCACAATCTTTTTGTGTCGCGAGCTTTGCAAAATTCTTCGGGTTGATTTTCCCGCTTCGATTGCAAGCCCTGCCACAGATTCCAGAAATGAAATCAGCGGCAAGTCTTACACCAGCATCAGTGCCGGGTTTTCCAGCAACTTGCGCATCTCGGCCAGAAAGGTGGCGGCGACGGCACCATCGACAACACGATGGTCGCCACTGAGGCCGACCCACATGCGCTGACCGACGACGATCTGCCCCTTGTCATTGACGACCGGTGCTTTGCGAATGCTGCCAATGGCAACGATGGCGGCCTGTGGCGGATTGATGATGGCGGCAAACTGGTCGATGCCGTAAGCACCGAGATTTGAAACCGTGATCGTGCCGCCGGCAAAATCGTCGGGGCTGAGCTTCTTGTTCTTCGCCTTGCCGGCGAGATCTTTCACCGACTGGCTGATCTCCTGCAGCGTTTTCTTTTCCGCCTGTTTGATGACGGGAGTCACCAGGCCATCATCGATGGCGATGGCCACGCTGAGTCCCACGGACTTGAATTTCACAATCGCATCACCATCCCACGCGGCATTGATCGCAGGCTGGGCCTGCGCGGCGCGGATGACAGACTTGAGGATGAAATCGTTCACGGTGTACTTGTTGCCGCCGACCTTCTCCGCGCTGGCGTTCAGATGCGCACGGAACTCCATGAGCGGCCCCGCATCGATTTCCATCTGAAGGTAGAAATGTGGAATTTGGGTCTTCGAAGCCAGCAGACGCTCGGCAATGATGTTGCGCATGTTGCTGGTGAGCACGCGCTCATCTTCAGCACCATAAGTCGGGCGGATGGCCGGTGTGGCCGGACCGCGCGCGGCAGAACTGCCACGGGCAGGCGCGTTTTCGACGTCGTCACGGATGATGCGGCCGCCAGGGCCGGAGCCATTGAGGCTGGAGAGATCGACACCTTTTTCGGCGGCAATTTTGCGGGCCAGCGGACTGGCTTTCACGCGGACATCGCTGGCAGCGGCCACGCGGCGGGTCGGCTGTGGTGCCACGGGCAGGCGCGGGCCGGGAATGGATACTGCCTTTTTAGTTCCAGCAGCCGGCTTCTCGGCTTTCGGAGCGGGCGCTGAGGCCGCTTTGGCTTTGGCGATGATTTCATCCAAATTTGCCGGAGCTTCCTCGCCCTCCTCCAGAACGATGGCAAGCGGTGCATTCAGCGGGGCCTTTTCACCGGCTTTCACGATGATCTTGAAGATCGTGCCTTCAAAGAAGCACGGCATTTCCATCGTCGCCTTGTCAGTCTCCACATCGGCTACGGAGAGCCCGGTGGTAACCTTGTCACCCTCCTTAACGATCCATTTGGCAATCGTGCCCTCGGTCATGGTGTCGCTGAGTTTGGGCATTTCGATGATCTTGGGCATGGCAGAGGGGGATGAATTTTTTGGGTAGAGGCCGCCGAGACTAGACGCATACCTGACAAGACTCAAATCCGTGTGCACAGAAAGTTCAACCACTCTTCCCGGCCTGCCCTCTCTGTTCGCCGCGATCAAAGCCAAAAAAAGGCGGCTGAGCCTAAACTCAGCCGCCTGGTGTTTGAATGAAGTTTCAATCAAGCGCCATGATGGTCATGCTCAGGGCGGTGCTGAGGTGTCGGTCCATGATGATGATCTCCATCCCGATGATGCTCTTTATGCTCTCCCGATTGTGGTCCGCCGTCTCTGCTCCCTGAAGGTGGCGGACCTTGCCTCATCGGGCCGCGGTCATTCATCTGCCCTTGGTGTTGTGGCGGCATTGGGCGATGCCCCAAATTGCCTCCCCTGCCCTCGTGATGGAATCCGCGTCCGGGAGGTCCGAACCGAGGTCCGCGCCGCCCCTGCCTGTGGTGCTCAGGTCCGTCAAACCGGCGCTCGTCACCGCGTCCAGCCATCGGAGGGAGAGGCTGGTGCCCCCTGTCCAATCCACGTCCCAGGAACGGACCCAGCGGACCGCCCCGGCCAAAATGTTGCGGTCCGCGATGATGACCTCCACGGCGATTCATGCCACGCAATCCATGCTCACGATGACCAGCGCGCGGGCTGCGCCCGGCATACCTGCCATCATGCGCCCCTGGTCCTGGGTGGACTTGATTGCCTGCGCCAGGATTTCTAACATGAGCATCTCCATCGCGTGGTCCAGAGTGCTTCACGTCGCCATCCTTGGGACCGGGTGCGCGATGCTTCTGATCACCATCCCGGTGCATCTTGGGTCCACGCTCATTTTCCTGACCCGCCTTAGGGCCATGGTCGCCATCACGACGAGGCTCAGGCGCTCTCTCGGCGTGACCACGCTCAGGATGGTTTCGAGCTTCCGGCGAAGGCATGGGGCGCGGCTGATCGCGTCCAGCTTCAGAGCGCGCATGGCTTTCACTGCGTTCTCCGCGCTTGATTTCCGGCGCTGGAGGGCGCTCACCCCGCGGCCTTTCAGGTGTGCTTTCGCGGCGTGGTTCTGACGCCTCAGGATTCGGTGGCACGCCCGTTCTCGGGTTGGGCGGTGATGGATTGTCTTGGGCGGCAGCGATCCCACTGAGGGCGGCCACGCCGACAAGAGCGAGCAGGGTGCGGTAGTTTGGTTTCATGGCGATGCAGGTGTTGTGATGCCGGCTGGCCGGCTTTGGTGCTTAACGCCACTCACCCGGCCCTTAGTATAACCAGTTGCCGCAGCAGGTGCAGCCGCACGCTTTCCTCTCGCAGCCTAAAGCATCAATCGACCACCGACCTGATGTGATAATCGCCGGATTTCTCATCCTTTTGCAGATTCAGCAACCCCAGCTTGCCCGCCTGCTCAACCAGGGAATTGAATGACCGGAAGCCATGGAAACGCTCGCTGAATTGTGGCTGCCGGCGTTTGATCGTCTGCTTCACGTTCGATCCCCATACCGACTGCTCACCGCCACGTTCAGCCATCATCGCATCGACCGTTTCCACGAGCAGTTCGATGGCTTCTTCTGGGTCACCTGCGGGCTTCGATGCCTCGGGTGCCGCCGCCACTTTAGCCGGAGCCGATTTGGCCGCCGTGGCTTTGGCTCGGGCCGGTGGCCTGCGCCTTGGCTCTTCCCGCACCAGATCGTCGTAAAAAATGAAATCGTCGCAATTGTCGATGAAAATGTCACCGGTCGAGTTTTTCACTCCGACACCAATGACGGTCTTGTTATTCTCCCGCAGCTTGCTGACCAGGGGCGAAAAGTCCGAGTCACCACTGACGATCACGAAC
>CANJVS010000363.1 GCA_947477755.1 Verrucomicrobiaceae bacterium
CAGCCTGGAGCGCCGTGGCCTACCAATGCATGCCGGAAACAGCGCGCAAGATCGCCGCCATGCCTGCTGACGGCAATCCCATCCCCCGCAAGATTGGCGACAGCTCGCCCATCAAATACATCCTCTACATCATCAAGGAGAACCGCACCTATGACCAGGTGCTCGGCGACGTGAAGGGTGGCAATGGCGATCCAAACCTCTGCCTCTTCCCCGAAAAGATCACGCCCAATCAGCACGCACTCGCCCGTGATTTTGTCCTGCTCGATAATTTTTACGTGGAGTCTGAAGTCAGCGCCGACGGCCACGAATGGACCATGGGTGCCTATGCCACCGACTTTGTCGAAAAGAGCTGGCCGCTGAGCTACGGTCACAACAAGAGCGGCAAATACGCCTATCCCAGCGAAGGCGGTTTTCCCATTGCCCGGCCTGCGGGTGGTTACCTTTGGGATCGTGCGGCTCAGTCCGGTGTCAGCTTCCGCAGTTATGGTGAATGGGTCGCGAACGGCAAAAAAACCGGTGATCCTTCCGTGGCCAAATCCAGTTCTCTGGAGGGCCATTTTGATCCCTTGTTCCGCAGCTTTGATATGGACTATCCCGATGTGAAGCGCGCCGAACGTTTTCTCGGTGAACTGGCCCGCTTTGAAAAAGAGGGAGAGATGCCACGCCTTCAGATTGTACGCCTGCCCAATGATCACACCAGCGGCACCAGCCCCGGCAAGCCCACGCCGACCGCGCAGGTGGCAGACAACGATCTTGCACTCGGTCTCATGGTCGAAGGCTTGAGCAAATCCAAATTCTGGTCCCGGATGGCCATCTTTGTGGTCGAGGACGATGCTCAGAACGGCTCCGATCATGTGGACGCGCACCGCACCATCGCCTTTGCCATCAGTCCCTACATCCGCCGTGGCAGTGTGGATTCCACCATGTACTCCACCAGCAGCATGCTGCGCACCATGGAGCTCATCCTCGGCCTGTCACCGATGAGCCAGTTCGATGCCGCTGCGATGCCCATGTTTGCCAGCTTCCAGGCCAAGCCTGATCTGACTCCCTTCAAGGCTCGGCCCGCACAGGTGAATCTGGAGGAGCGCAATGGCAAAACGGCCTGGGGTGGCAAGGCCAGCCAGCAGATGGATCTTTCCAAAGAGGACGCTGCCGACGACCTCAAGCTCAACGAAATCATCTGGAAATCCGTGCGCGGAGCCGACTCCGCCATGCCCGCCCCGCGCCGTGCCGCTTTTGTCTTCACGCGCAAAAAGCTGCATGATGACGATGACGACGACGATGATTAGCCCTGTTGGTTTGCCGGGCGGTCAGGCTCTCATTTTGCGATGATAGCTTGGCATGGCTGCCGCTGTTTGATACACAGCGCCTATGTCCGACTCCACCGACTCTTCCTCCCCCGCCGCAGCAATGTCAGAAAAGGAGGTCGTCGAGATGGTGGCCGGGATACGCGAGAAGATGATGAACGAGGTCGGCAAGGTCATCGTCGGCCAGCATGAGGTCATTGATCAGATGCTCATCGCCCTCATGGCAGGCGGCCACTGCCTCATCACCGGAGCACCCGGTTTGGCGAAAACACTGCTGGTAAAAACCGTGGCCGATGTCTTCGATCTCAGCTTCAACCGCATCCAGTTCACGCCCGATCTCATGCCCTCCGACATCACCGGCACGGAGATCCTCGAGGACACCGAGCAGGGGCGCCGCATGGTCTTCAACAAAGGCCCCGTCTTTGCCCACATGATCCTTGCCGATGAGATCAATCGCACGCCGCCAAAGACCCAGGCCTCGCTGCTTGAGGCCATGCAGGAGCATCAGGTCACCGTCGCCGGAAACACCATGCATCTCCCTGAACCCTTCTTCGTGCTCGCCACGCAGAACCCCATCGAGATGGAAGGCACCTACCCGCTGCCCGAAGCCCAGCTCGACCGCTTCATGCTGAACATTGTCATCGACTACCTCAGCGAGGACGAGGAAGTCGCCGTCGTCACCCGCACGACGAGTGGCAAAAAAGAGCCTGTCCATCGTCTCTTCACCGGCGCACAACTTCAGGCCTTCCAGCAGGTCGTGAAAAAGGTGCCCATCGCCGAAGACGTCGCCCGCTACGCCGTCAAACTCGCTGCATCCTCCCGCCCCAACCGCCCCGGATCGCCTGACTTCGTCAACGAATGGGTGAGCTGGGGGGCCGGCACCCGCGCCAGTCAAAACCTCGTCCTCGGTGCCAAAACCCGAGCCCTTATCCAAGGCCGCTCCCACGTCACCCTTGATGACATTCGCTCACTGGCGCTGCCGGTCTTAAGGCACCGTATCCTCATCAATTACCGGGCCGAAGCTGAAGGTGTCACGGTGGCGAAGGTGATTGGGAGGCTGATTGAGAGTCTTGGGGGAAAATGACGAATGAGTAAGCACCAATGACGAAATAATGACGACGGTCGAATGACGAACTCTGAAGACTGATGAATGCTAATAATGATAAGCCTTTTGATCTTGAAGAGCGAACTGCTGTCTTCGGGGAGAAGGTCATCGACTTCGCCAAAGAGGTGCCAAAGAATGAAATCACTCGACCTCTTATCAGTCAGATTGTTCGCTCAGGAACGAGTGTTGGTGCCAACTATGTCGAGGCCGATGATGCTGTCTCGAACAAGGAATTCAGAAACAAGATCGCCACCTGCAAAAAGGAAGCCCGAGAGACCAAACACTGGTGTCGCATGATCGTCCGTGCTGCTCCGCTGATGCGAGATAAAGCCAAACACATCTGGCAAGAAGCCAAAGAACTCCACCTCATCTTCGCCGCTATCCTCCGCAAACGCCCCGAATAGCCTGCTCAGTCTTCGTCATTATTTCGTCATTCGTGCCTACTCATTCGTCATTCTCCATCGACACCACCGCGCTAAGCCGGATTAAATCCCTGGAGCTTCGTGCCAAGGTCATCATGGAGGGTCTCTGGAAAGGCATGCACCGCAGCCCTTACCACGGCTTCTCCGTCGAGTTCTCCGAATACCGGGCCTACGTCCAGGGCGATGATCCGCGCTACATTGACTGGAAGGTGTTGGCGCGCAGTGACCGCACCTTCATCAAGAAGTTCGAGGACGAGACGAACCTGCGTTGCCAGCTCGTGGTGGATCACAGTCGCTCGATGAATTTCGGTTCCGGGCCGATGACGAAGGCGGAATACGCGGCCACACTCGCAGCCACGATGGCTCTCTTTCTCATGCAGCAGGGCGATGCCGTGGGGGTGACGACCTTTGGTCAGACCTTGCAGGAACACATCCCTGCGCGGAATCGCCCCGGCCATCTGCGGCGGCTCATGCTGGAGCTCGAAAAGCCAGCGCCCTCCGGGGCCACCTCGCTCGATCTGAGCGTGAGCCAACTCGCTGATCTGCTTCGCAAACGCGGTCTGATTTGTCTCGTGTCTGACCTGCTGGCGCCAGTGGAGAAGCTGGAGAGTCAGCTCGGTTTGCTCGGAGCGATGGGGCATGATGTGGTGCTTTTTCACGTCATGGACCGTGCCGAAATCGATTTCAGTTTCGACAAAGCCGCGCACTTCCGCGATGCCGAAACCGGCACCGAGCGCTTCATCGATCCAGCCTCGGCACGCGAGATGTATTTGAGCCGCTTGAGCGGTCATCGAGAGTTCATCCGTCGGGCCTGCGAGCGGCAGGGTATCGAGTATCACTGGACCCCGACCGACACGCCCATCGAGCACGTCCTCTTCGACTTCCTCTCCGCCCGGTTAAGAAAGAAAGGAGGCGTCGCACGCCGATGACCTGGCTCTTTCCACTCTACCTGCTCGGCGGAGCCGCGATCATCGGGCCGATCCTGATGCATCTGCGCCGGCGTCCACCGCAGGATCGGGTGGAGTTCAGCTCGCTGATGTTCCTCGATGCCCAGACGCCGATGCCGGTGAGCAAGCGTCGACTTGAAAACTGGCTCCTGCTCTTGCTGCGCTGTCTCGCCTTGCTGCTGCTGGCATTGATGTTTGCCCGGCCGCTCTGGCGCGTGGAAAATGAAGGCTTGGCGTCACAAAATCAGGCCACGGTTTTGTTGCTGGATCGCAGCG
>CANJVS010000364.1 GCA_947477755.1 Verrucomicrobiaceae bacterium
GAGGCGCCACGGTCGGCGATGCCCCATGAGAACTGATCGATGGACTGGGTCTCATGCAGACCGGTGAGGCGCATGTGATTGTCCGGGCCATAGACGGCGATGTGCTCAGCGCAATATTTCTCAAAAGCACCCATGAGCGCGAGGAAGTAGGCTTCGCCACCCACTTCACGCATGTGTTTGGTGGAGAAGTTGGCGTGCATGCCGGAGCCGTTCCAGTCGGTGGCACCCAGAGGCTTGCAGTGATACTCCACGTCGATTCCGTACTTCTCGCAAAGACGGTTCAGGATGTAACGGGCCACCCAGACCTGGTCAGCACAGGTCTTGGAGCCTTTGCCGAAAATCTGGAATTCCCACTGACCCTTCGCCACTTCGGCGTTGATGCCTTCATGATTGATGCCGGCATCCAGACAGATATCGAGGTGCTCTTCGACGATCTGACGGGCGATGTCGCCGACGTTATTGTATCCGACGCCGGTGTAGTAAGGGCCTTGCGGGGCTGGGTAACCATTTTCAGGGAAACCGAGCGGGCGGCCATCCTGATAAAGGAAATACTCCTGCTCAAAACCGAACCAGGAATCCGGATCATCCAGGATGGTGGCACGGTCATTGGAAGCGTGCGGCGTACCGTCGGCATTATAGACCTCACACATGACGAGAACGCCATTCTTGCGGGTGCTGTCCGGATAGAGTGCCACTGGCTTCAGCACACAGTCAGAGCTGCCGCCGGGTGCCTGCCGTGTTGAGCTACCGTCAAAGCCCCAATCAGGCAGTTCTCCCAGCTTCGGGAAACTGGCAAAGTCTTTGATTTGTGTCTTGCTGCGCAGATTGCGGACTGGCTCGTAGCCGTCCAGCCAGATGTATTCGAGTTTGTATTTGGCCATGGTTGTGAGGTTCGTCTTGGTTTAAGAGGCTTGGCGATTGGGGATGATCCTTCCGCGAAAGCAATGCTTGAAAAAGCACAGCCCGTGCCAAAACAGAAGCGTTTTTTTCAGAGCGGCGTGAAAAAACAAGCCCTTGGCTCCCTGATTTTCCAGGCAGTTTTCGTCAGGGCCAGGCTGCCGATAGAACGCCTGAAACAATCCGCCGGGCTCCGAGTTTGGTCACATGACCGCTATCTTCATACAGAGACAGGGTGCCTTCTCGATACAGCAGGCGGTCAGCTTGCCTCATGAATTCAAGGGGATAGACCGGGCGCACATCCCCCAGTTGGCTCAGTTTCCCG
Source organism: Verrucomicrobiaceae bacterium (assembly GCA_947477755.1). GTDB lineage: Bacteria > Verrucomicrobiota > Verrucomicrobiia > Verrucomicrobiales > Verrucomicrobiaceae > Prosthecobacter. The sequence continues at coordinate 1,223 of CANJVS010000364.1, forward strand.
AGCAACTCAGAGATGTGTGCATTCGCCTTCAAAAAATGGTCTGTGGTGGTCAAAACATCTGCAAAGGGCAGTCCTGCCATAAGCCTTCGCGCCATGTATTCAGGCACATGCCTATCCATGCTCGGAATTGGGTGGACCAAAACCACACGCTTCCCCGCCTGTGTCAGCATGCGGACCGTCTTCGAAAGTCCAGCCAGGATGCTCTGGTGCGCTTCCTGCAGCGTTTGATGTGGATTGATCTGACTCTGTCTCACCTCGGAATTGATGATGTAAGCCGGCCAGTTCGCGCACAAGACCACAACCTCGGAGCTGCCCTGAGCGATCTCGGTGAGGACTCCCGCAAACTGATCGCTGTATTCTGAGGTGCGGATGTCGAGTGCTGGCATCGTCGCTGGGGCTACCCAAAAAGCACCGCTGCGGCCCTTCACACGCAGAGCCTCGTCGAGCGCATTGACCAGACACTGAGCATAACTGTCGCCGATGAGTACTAGTTCAGCAGGCCGGTCCCCGACGCCGATGGGCAGCATCCGCCCAGGAGGAGCCTTGCGCTGACCACCGTCAGGATGCACCCGCCGCAGCCAAATCTCACTCGGAGCCCCCACATAGCCTCTGGCTTGACGCACCACCTTTGAGCCCGTAGCCAGGAGGAGGATGAGCGCCAGTCCAGCGTAACCAAGTTTACTCAAAACCGCCGGCCTCGTGGCATGACGGATTGGATTCTCGACCGTATGATGCACCACCATAGCGAGCAGAAGGGAGATCACCGCGCACAGCCCCTGATCTGCCGCCCGCAAGTCTGGGATGACACTCCTGTAAAACACAATCACCGGCCAATGAAAAAGATAGAGCGAGTAGGAGAGGCGACCCAAGTATCTCACGGGCGACCATGTGGCGACACGATACGTCACCGAGCCTTCACCACCACAGCGGCTGATGATCAGCAGAGCTGCACCGACTGTGGGGACGAGCGCCATCGGGGCTGGCAGGCCAGAACCTTCCCGCATGAACACAAACGCAGCCACACACAGCGCTGCACCTGCCCAGCCAAGAGTCCAGCACACACCTCTCTCCAGTTGGATCTTATCAGCTAGGATCGCGGTGAGGCAGCCGATCCCCAGCTCCCAGGCGCGGCTTTCCAGAGCATAAAACGCATAGCTCGGGAACCAGTGCGTGATCCCCCATGAAATCGTGAAAAGCCCGGTGATGATGACCGCCAGCCAGCCAGCGCGTGAACGCACCGAAGTCTCAGTCCGCCAGGTTTTAACCATCAGCAGCGGGAACAGCAGATAGAACTGCTCCTCCACGGCCAGCGACCAAGTATGCAGCAGCGGATTAGCCGCCAACGCAGGCGCAAAGTAGTCGAGCTGCTTCGCGAACTCGTAGTTTGAAAACGAGAAGACAGCCGCAAACGAAGCTCTCGACAGGCTCTGCAATCCCTCAGGAAAAAATAGCCACCATGCGGCCACCCAAGTCAGCACCAATGTGAGTAAAAACACCGGCAGCAATCTTTTCGCCCGGCGCACATAGAACTGCCTGAAACTGAATCTGCCCTCTGCAACCTGCGGCAGAATCAATCGAGTGATCAAGAAGCCAGAGATCACAAAGAATACATCCACTCCGAGGAAGCCACCCGTCAGCACTGACGGGCAAAGATGAAACAAAAGAACCGCCGCGATAGCCAGCGCTCGCAGACCGTCTATTTCAGGAAAGTAGGCTGATTTGATTCGGGACATTTGAGAGGTTTCGTTCAGAGTGGCGATTCGGCTTTCACGCCTCAAAACTCACCACCCAGAGCCAGGTGCAGATCAGCCCGGTTGCGCAACCGCTGAGCCTGCACGCTGATGAGGCTGCTGCGGGCATCAAAGGCGCGCTGCCGGGCATCCAGCAGGGTCAGCACCTCTGACAATCCCTTTTCATACTGACCCTGCGCCAGTTTCTCCGCGCGCTCAGCCTCCGTGGCTGCCGAGGCGAGGGCGGCGGCCTGGTCGCGCAAAAAACCATCACCCGCCAGCGCGGTCTCAACCTCGCGAAACGCGGTGAGGGCACTGTTGGTGTAGGTCTGAAGCTGTTCCTCATACTTGGCGCGTGTTTCCTTGGCCGTGGCCAGGATGCGCCCCCCCTGAAACAGACTCTGGGTCACGTTGCTGGCGATGGTCCAGATGGCGGCTTCCGGAACGAGCAGCTTGTCGGTCGATTGTGACGTGCGGCCACTCTCACCCGTCAGGCGAATGCTGGGCAGAAAGGCCTTCTTGGCCGCGCTTTCACTGCGCAGCGCAGCCTCAAGCCGCCGTTCCGCAGCACGCAGATCCGGACGCCGGAGCATCAACTCGGATGGCAATCCCGCCGGAATGCTACGACTCAGTTTGGGCAGGCTGGACAGCCCACGCTCCACCCCTGCCGGATAGCCGCCGAGCAGCACCTCAAGCGCTCGACGCGTCTGATCCGCCGTGGCCCGCCGCTGCTGAATCGTGGACTCCGCGCGGGCCAGGTCAGCGCGGCTCAGCGAAACATCCAGTGCGGCACGGTCAGGATCGAGACCGCGCTCCATCTGCTTTTCCATGATGCCCAACTGCACCCGGCGGGCCTGCACGTTCTGTTCGGCCAGAGCGATGAGTGACTGAACCTCTGCCAGCGTGATGGCCGTGCGCACCGTGGTGGCAGCCAGTGAAAGACGCGCTGCGTGGAAATCTTCCTCGACCGCGAAACGCCGGGCTTTCGCCGCGCCGCGCTCATCAGCCACACGGCCCCAGAAGTCGATCTCCCAGCTCACGTTCAAGGGCAGCCGGAAGCGGTTGTTGATGAAGTTTTGTCCGGAGAAGCGCTGGTCGGAAGGC
>CANJVS010000365.1 GCA_947477755.1 Verrucomicrobiaceae bacterium
AGCTCGGATCGCGCCTGGCAAATGATGTGGAGTCGATGCGCGAGACGCTGGTGATGACGCTGCCGATGCTGGTCCGGCACAGTGTGATGCTGCTCTGCTGCCTGGTGCTGGTGCTTCAAATCTCGGTGAAGCTGGCGCTGGTGATGATCGCAACCATCCCGGTGGTGATCGTGATGATCGCCATCTTTGGCGCGCGCATCCGGAAACTGGTGCGCAAGACCCAGGATCATCTCGCGAACTCGCAGGTGATCGTGGAAGAGAGCCTGCAAAGCATCGTGAGTGTGAAAGCCTTTGCCAACGAGGGGCATGAGATCGCCCGCTACAATCACAACCTGACCGAGTTCCTGAAAATGGCGATCCGTGCAGCGGCGCCGCGCGCGGCGTTCATCGCGTTCATCATCTTCTCCTTCAGTGTGGCGCTGATCGTGGTGCTGTGGACCGCGCTGCGGATGCTGGAGGCTGGCGAAATCGAAACGACGGCGCTGTCACGCTTTGCCGCCCTGAGCGGGATGATCGGGGCGTCCTTTGCGCAATTCTCGGAGCTCATCACGCAACTGCAAAAAACACTCGGTGCCACTGATCGTGTCCGCGAGATTTTGAGCGAGCCCATGGAGCCGCAGACTGAGAAGGTGGAGATGCGCCGCTTCAAGGGAGAGATCGAGATGGACAACCTCGGCTTTGCCTACCCGACGCGGCCTGATGCGACGGTGCTGCGTGAGTTTTCGCTTCAGGCCAAGGCCGGGCAGCGCATCGCACTCGTGGGACCGAGCGGATCGGGAAAAACGACGACGGTTTCGCTGCTGTTCCGATTCTACGAGCCGACCACTGGTGAGATCCGAATCGACGGCCAGCCGACTCGCGAAATGCCGCTGTCACTGCTGCGGCGGAATCTGGCCCTGGTGCCGCAGGAGGTGCTGCTTTTTGGCGGCAGCATCCGGGAAAACATCGCTTACGGGAAGCCCGGTGCGACCGAGGAGGAAATCATTCAGGCTGCCAAGCAGGCGAACGCGCACCTCTTCATCGAAAAGATGCCCGAGGGCTACGACACGCTTGTCGGCGAGCGCGGCACCCAGCTTTCCGGCGGTCAGCGCCAGCGCATCGCCATCGCGCGTGCCATTCTCGCCGATCCGGCGATTTTGATCCTGGATGAGGCGACGAGCAGCCTGGATGCGGAGAGTGAGCGTCTGGTGCAGGACGCGCTGGACAAGCTCATGGAGAACCGCACCTCCATCATCATCGCGCACCGTTTGTCCACCGTGCGGCGCTGCGATCAGATCCTGGTTTTATCCGGCGGCAGCATCGTGGAGCGTGGCACCCACGAGGAGTTGCTGAGTAAAAATGGCAGCCTCTACGGAACCCTGGCGCGTTTGCAGTTGGAATAAAAGCCAACGAACGGCGTCTTATTGAAGTCTCTGACAATCCCCCTACATCATCATGAAAAAACTCCTCACACTCCTCCTTGCCGCCCTGATGCTGCCTGCAATCGCCAGCGAATTCCCGGCAGGCAGTCCCAAGTTCAGCACCAGCTATGCAGACGCACTGGCGACCGCTAAAAAGGAAGGCAAGCCGGTCATCCTCGTCTTTTCCGCCACCTGGTGCCCGCCATGCCAGAGCATGAAGAAGAATGTGTACCCCAGCGCCGAAGTGAAGCCTCTCCATGACAAATTTGTCTGGGCCTACCTTGACGTGGATGATGAGGCCAATGCCAAGGCTGCGCAGAAATACGGTGTCGAAGGCATCCCGCACGTTCAGTTCCTCAACAGCGAAGGCAAGAACGTGAACAAACTTGTCGGCGGCGTGAAACCGGCGGAGTTTGCCAGCCTCCTGAACAAGGTGCTGGCCAAGGCAAAGTAAGTTCAAGCCCGCCTTGAATTTGGGAGATTTTACCGGGCGGCTGTGAGTTTCTCACAGCCGCCTTTTTTGGGTCTGTGAGACGAAAGGTAAATCCTGAGCGCCAGCCAGCCTTTCACCTCACGCGCTGGAATTCGGGGAGCATGACGATGGCCCAAAGGCTGTCGGCGACGCTTTGCTCGGTGACCTTGCCACCCATGGCCTCAGAGAGGGCGCTGCGCTCGGATGCGGTGGGCTGACGGCTCAGCGTGGCCTGATAGAGCCAGGTGATGAAGGACTCACTGTTAGGCCAATTTTTGGCCATGAGGTTTTTGGCCCCCCGGGCGAGGGTGTCAGTGAGGATGGTGCCGTTGGCGAGGTCGATGGCCTCCAGCGTGGTGAGATCATCCGGCCGCATGGAGACGATCTGGTCACGGTTGGGCCGGCCAAGGCTGCGCATGAGGAAATCACTCTTCAACAGGCTGGCGCGGATGGGGCGCTGGGTGCTTCGGGCGGCTTGGGCAAGGAGGGCAGGGGCCTGCTTGTTGATGACGGCGCTCCAGACAGGCAGGGTTTTGACGACGGTGGCAGGTTTCCATCCATCCTTGGGCAGGGCTCCGAGACGTCCTTCTTTGCCCTCGGACGCGCCCGTATGATACTCCCAGGTGGCGTCAGTGATGATGGCCTGGTCTTTGCCATTGGCGTAGCGCACACGGGCTTCGAAGAAGGCTCCCGCGGCATTGGGACCGGAGCCGGCGTTTTTGGCGATGATGGCGATGATGTTATCACCTGATTTGAGGGCTGTCTGAAGCGGTGCGGCTTCGAGCTGCTGCCAGTTTTCGCCACGGCTGATTTTGCGGCCATTGACGTAGAGGGTGAATTCGTTGTCGCAGGTGACCAGGGCGGCAGCACCCGTGATGCCGTTTGGAAGCGTGATCTTTTTGCGCAGGGTGATGGTTTCACCCGAAGGCGGTGGGCCGGTTTTCGCGCTGTCTCCCCAGATCCATTGGGCGCTGAGCTGGATGGCTTTGGCTGCTGCTGGGTCGGGTTTTCCGCGCATGAGGGTGGCGTCCATCTTGGTTGGTGCCGTGCCGGTGAGTTGCCAGATGGCGTCGATGAACTGCTCGGCAGTGAGGCGCTTGCTGCGCGGCCCGGCGTAGGTGTAGCCATGGTCATCCGTGCCCGTGGCGATTGTCTGGGCGCGGCTCTGATAGGCCTGGGAGGTGGTGATGAGTTCCAACACCTGCTTCAAATCATAGCGCTGATCGCTGAAATGGATGGCAATGTGGTCGAGCAAGTCGGCGCTCCAGGGCTCGGTCTGCATGGAATCAACCGGGTGCACAATCCCGCGCCCCATGAGCCGGTGCCAGAGCCGGTTGACCAGCGTGCGGGTGAAGCGGCCATTGTCGGGATGTGTGAGCAATGCGGCGAGCTGCTTCAGGCGCTCGGGCTGCGCAGCTTTCGCATCCACCTGACCAATCTCGGGAAAGAGCCAGGACGGCTGGGCGAGGCGGCCGGTGGGCTTGTCACAGCGGGCGATGTCGAGCGGTCGGGTGGAGTAAATGGCGGCGAGTCCATAGGCTTCATCGAGCTTCCAACGGTCGATGAAGCTGTCGTGGCAGGAGGCGCACTTCATGTTGATGCCGAGAAAGCTCTGGGAGACGCTTTGCGCGAACTGGATCTCGACGGTCTGGCCGGCGCTGACTTCCCCGCGCCATTTGATGCCATCAATGAAGCCCCGGCTTTCGTCACCCGGCGGGGCGATGAGTTCGCGGGCCATTTGATCGGCGGGCTTGTTGGTGATGAGGGCGTCGTAGAGCCACTTGCTGATCTGTTTGCGCCCGCCGGTGATGAAGCCGGTGCCGCCGTAGTCGTTGCGCAGGAGGTCATTCCAAAAGGTGAGCCAGTGTTCGGTGTAGGCCAGGTCGTCGCCGAGCTGCGCGCGGATGAGTCGGGTGCGCTTGTCCGGAGACTTGTCGGCGAGGAATTTTTGCAGTGCTGTTGGTTCGGGCAGCAGTCCGGTTAGATCAAGATGAACGCGCCTTGCAAAGGTGGCGTCGTCAATCGGCGCTGGTGTCTGGAGGTGATGATCAGCGAGGTATTTGTCGAGAATGCGGTCGATCGGATTCGCGCGGCCATTCACGGCGGCAGGCAGCACCGGGCGGCGTGGTTTGAGTGGCGGTTCGTAAGCCGGCTTTTTGAAGGCAAAACCTTGTTCC
>CANJVS010000366.1 GCA_947477755.1 Verrucomicrobiaceae bacterium
GTGACAGAAAATTTGTTCGGCGATATCCTCAGCGACGAGATGGCCATGATCTGCGGCAGCCTCGGCATGCTCGCCAGCGCCAGCCTCGGCAAGCCGAAGGGTGACGGGCTATACTTCGGCCTCTTCGAGCCAAGCGGAGGCACCGCGCCGGACATCGCCGGCCTCGGCATTGCCAATCCCATCGCCCAGATCCTCTCCGTCGCCCTGCTGCTGCGCTTCTCCCTCGGTTTGGAAGCTGAAGCCGTTTCCATCGAAAATGCCGTGCGCCAGGTCATTGGTGAAGGCCTGCGGACAGGCGACATCTACACGGGTGCTCCAGGCACCCGCAAGGTGAACACCGCCGAGATCGGCGCCGCCATTGTGGCTGCCCTTTGAGGAGTTTTTAATACCCCATCATGGCTGCCCGTTTCAGTGCATTGCGACTCTGAGATGGGCTTTCCCTGCATGAATTTAATCCGCCCAGGGCGCTTGAATAGTGTTCGTCGTCCGGCCGCGCTGAAAGAAAGAGCCTAACCAAAATGAGCGATCATCAACATGGGGAAATTCATGACCGCCGGATGCGAAACTGCAAAGAACGTTAGCAAACAGCCCTTGCCAAGCCAGCTGGAACCCTCGAAACACCGCTAACCATTCCGCCCATGTCAGACACATCACCGCCGATCTTTCCCTCTGCCGAAGAGCTGGGGAACAGTCTGCTGCAGTATGAAATTCATGAATGCATCAGCCTCGGGCGTGAGAGTGCGATCTATCGGGCCAGTCAGCCGGCGCTCGACCGCAACGTGATGATTCGCGTGCTCGCTGAGCCCGCAGCGGAGGCCGCGGCGCGCCTCATGGATCGCCTGCGCATACGAGCCCGTCTGGTGCATCCGCGTATCGTCGCCGTCTATGATTTCGGCCGGACTCACGATGGGCATCTTTACCTGATCACCGAGCATGTTGACGGGCGCCTGCTCTCCGATCTGATTCGTGAGCGCCAGATCACACCCAAACTGGCCTACACGCTGGCGATTCAGCTTTGTGACACGCTGGCACTGATCCACGGTAACAAAGTTGTTCACGGCGCGCTGAACACGCGCACACTCATCGTTGACCGAGAGTGGCAAATCAAAGTCACCGGCATCGGCATGGCGGAGAATGCAGATGGCGAAATCTCCTGGCTGCACGAGGCCCAGTCCACTGAGACAGCGGATCTTTTCGCGCTCGGATGCGTGCTCCATGAAATGTTCGGCAAAGAACCGCTGGGTGCCGATGGTCGTGTCTCGCGTAATCTCCCGCCCACTTTTGCCTCAGTCATCCGCCGCTGCGTGCATCCCGATTTGGCGCGCCGTTTTGAAAGTGCCGCGCAGGTGAAGGAGGCGCTTGTTCAGGCCCTGCGCTCCGAAAAGCAAAGTGCCGCTGCCACACCGTCTCCAGCCGCCAAGCCGTCCATCCCCGAATCACCCGCTCCGGCCGCAGCATCAGCTCCCGCCCCCGCTCCGGCAGAGGCTCCGCCATCGGTTTCCCCGCCGCGTTATGCCCCGGGCAGACCGCCGCCGGCAGTTCAGCGCGCCCAGCCCAGCTTTGCTAAAAAGCTGGACGACTTCCTCTGGTCCTGCCTGCGAGCCAGCCTGCATCTTGTCATCTTCGGCATCGCTGCAGGAATCATCTTTGTCTCCTACCTGCTAAAAGATAAAATCGTTCTTCAAGACAAGGATGATGCCGGATCTGCGCGTGAAGAAGCCGCCCTGCCAGCCGACATTCTCGGCAAATTGCCCGCCGCCGCTCTACTGCCGCAGCCATCCACTGCGCCCATGTCCGCGCCCATCAATCTCCCTGCCCCGGATCCGCTGGCGGGCCTGAATGCCCAGTATCGCACCGCCGTTCAAAACGAGGCTGCCGCCGCACTTGATAAAGTGCGTCTCGACGATATCCCGCATCTTCAGCGTGAACTCCAGCGCCTGGAAAACAACGAACCACTCCCCGAGACCGATGAGCCCGGAATCCCTGATTCGCTCAAGCGTATGCGTGACAATTACCGGCAACAGCGCGCCGTACTGATCAAGTAGGCGCAGCCGCCCAAAGCCATTCTCAGTCCACCACCATGAAGCATACGATTGCCCTTCTCCTGCTTGCCTTCAGTCATGTCTCAGCAGAAGAATGGCCAGAGTGGCGCGGCCCCAATGGGCAGGGCATCAGCTCCGCCAAAGGCCTGCCCGAGACCTGGAGCGAGACCAGTGGTGTCGTTTGGAAAGCCGAGCTTCCAGGACGCGGACACTCCACGCCTGTGCTCACCGGAAATCAGCTATGGCTCACCACCGCACTCGAAAAGGCCGCCACGCCTGATCAAGTCAAAGCCCGGCTCACCACCAACACGGGTGACCAACCGCTGACCGTGCTCGACTCCGTCAGCCTGCGGGTTCTCTGCGTGGACAGCATCAGCGGCAAAGTGCTCCATGACATGGAGGTGCTGAACGTCAAAGATCCCCAGTGGGCGCACCAGCTCAACAGCTATGCATCGCCAAGTCCCATCCTCGAAAACGGCAGGCTCTACGCTCACTTCGGAAGCTTGGGCACCGTCTGTCTCGACACTGCCACGCTGAAAATTTTGTGGGAAAATGAAGAGCTTCACGTGATGCATGAAAACGGGCCGGGTTCCACGCCCGTGCTCTCAGGAAACCTGCTCATCGTCCACTTCGATGGCAGCGATCAGCAATTCATCGCCGCCTTTGACAAAACCACCGGCAAGGTCGCCTGGAAGACCGCGCGCAGCGGCAAAATGGATCCCCGACCGCAACAGCGCAAAGCCTACGGCACCCCTCTCATCGTCACCATGAACGGTCAGGCCACCATCGTCAGTCCGGCTGCCGACTGGGTCTATGGCTACGAGCCCGCCACCGGCAAAGAACTGTGGAAGCTGCCTTATGGTGAACTGGGATTCTCCATGTCTGTCCGCCCCGTCGCCGATGCTGAACGCATTTACCTCAGCACCAGTTATGGCAAATCCCAGGTCATCGCCTTGAAATATGCGGGCCTGAAAACGCCTGAGATCGCCTGGCGTAACAACAAGAATGCACCGAAAATGTGCTCTCCCGTTCTTGCCAATGATCTGCTCTTTTATGTTGATGACGGCGGCATCGTCAGCTGCATCGATCCCGCAACCGGAGATGCTCACTATCGCGAGCGCCTCGGCGGAAAATTCAGCGCCTCCCCCATCCTGGCAGATAACAAATTATACTTCGCCAGCCGCGAGGGTGTCGTGACAGTCATCCCGGCCGGCAGGGAGTTTAAAATCCTGGCTCAAAACACGCTTGAAGGCAGCCTGATGGCCAGTCCCGTTGCTGTCGATGGCACGCTGTATCTGCGCACCGACAAGGCTCTGTATCGAATCGGAAAATAGAGAACCGGGGCCTGATCCGGCGGACAAAGGTCAAGGAATGCCAAACCCCTTGGCAGCCGTCCAGAGAGCGTACCAATCCTCCCGCTCCAGCTTGATCCCGGTAGATTTCGCCGTGGCGATCAGGCGCTCAAGTTTGTTCGTGCCGATGATCGGCAGCGGCTGGCTCGGATGCGCCATGATCCATGCGTAGGCCAGCTGGTCGAGCGTGGCGCCGCCATACTTGGCGGAAAGTTCGGCGGCCTTGGCGTGAAGGCGGGCGGCGGCTGGATCAGTCTTGTCCATGAGCGCGCCCTTGGCCAGCGGTGACCAGGCCATTGGCTTGATGCGGAGCTTCTGGCATTGATCGGCGGTGCCATCGTCAATCGGGTCCATGTGCAGCAGACTGAACTCAATCTGATTGGTGACCAGCGGCTGATCCATGCGCGAATTCAGGAGATCAAACTGATGCACGTTGTAATTTGAAACACCGGCGCTGCGGATCTTGCCGTCCTTGAGCAGTTTGTTCAGGCCGGCGGCTGTTTCATCCGCGCTGGTCAGCCAGTCGGGGCGATGCACCAGCAGCAGGTCGATGTAGTCCGTGCCGAGCAGACGCAACGATTTTTCGGCACTCTTCACGATGCGTGCCGCCTCGGCATTGTAGAAGGCAGTTTTGCGGTCAGGATGGAAATCACA
>CANJVS010000367.1 GCA_947477755.1 Verrucomicrobiaceae bacterium
GAGGCGGAAGGCAACGGTATGTCGAATCATAGGGGTGTGAAGCAACGATCTCAAAAGTTCCAACGTTGCGGTTTTCCTTTCGCCGGCGCGACTTCGATGAAATCGATTTCGGCATCAGGCAGATAAACACGCAGCGTGCCGAGCGGAGATTTGTCGGCCAGATCAAGCTTCAACTCCTGCCATTCTCCCGCCTTGATCTCCAGCGGCACCGCAGTCATGCCGGTGGCATCAGCGGAGCCCTTGGGATAACTCTCGACCTTGCCCGCACCACCCGATTGACTGCGCACGCGGATTTTCACGGCCGCCGGACCAGCCATTTTGGCCATGCCATGGCCAAGGAAGGCAGCACCGGATTTGCCTGTGCTCTTCAGGCTCAGTATGCCGTCGGTGACGGTCGCCTTGCATCCGCGCTCCTTCCATCCGTCGAGTGGATCAGTGCTCTTCACCGCGACCTTCACGGCAACGGGTTTGTAGGCGGGATTCAGCAATGGAAAGGCTGCTCCGGTGTCCTGAAGAAAGCCGTCGATGAGTGACTCGAGTTCCTTCACTTTGTCAGGCATTTGGTTGGCGAGATCTTTGGATTCGCTGATATCCTCACGCAGATTAAAAAGCTCATGCGTGGCTGGATTGCCGAACCAACGAAGCAGCTTGAAGTCGCCACTGCGCACCCAGACGCCGCCGGCGCGATTGGCACCGGCATGTGGATGATAGTTGAAGTAAGCCGAGCGATTGAGCCCCCCTTCAGACTTGAGCACTCTGGCGTAACTGACGCCGTCAAAACGCTGCTGCGCGGGCTTCGGGACACCGATGAGATCAATCAGCGTCGGATACACATCGATGGGACCCACGACGGCATCGCTGGTGCTGCCCGGCTTGATCCTGCCGGTCCAGGCCCACATGAGCGGGACACGCGTGCCACCTTCGTAAAGCGTGCCTTTGCCATCGCGCAGCGGCGTGTTCATTGTCGGCGGCTGATTGCCGGCCCACTTCTGCCAGTCCTCATTGGCCGATTTCTTGCCTTCAGTGGTGATGTTGCTGTGCTGATTGCCACCGTTGTCGGAATTGAAAATGATGATCGTGTTGTCGGCGATGCCCTGCCGGTCGAGTTCATCGAGGATGCGCCCAAAACATTCGTCCACACTCCTGAGCATTGATGCCATGATCGGATTTCCCTGACGGCCGCTCGGATCTTTTTTCCCGGCGAAACTCTTGGTATACTCTTCCTTGTGCCCCCACGGCCCGTGGACGCCGTAGCACCAGAGATTGAGGAAGAATGGCCCGCCTTTGCTGCCCGCGATGAATTTCACCGCCTCCGCCGCCTGCCGGTCCACGATATACTCGCCATCGGGTCCATCGGTGATCGTGCCGACTTTGACCTTGTTCGTCGGTGCCCCCTCTTTCATCACACCATAGGGCGAAAAATAATTCCCCGGCGGCCCCGGATCCGGATGGCAGTGAAACGCGACATCAAAGCCCTGCTGCTCCGGCCAGTGCGGCTGTGTCAGACCCAGATGCCATTTGCCAATATGCGCCGTGCGATAGCCCGCAGTCTTCAAGGTCTCCGCCAGGGTGATCTGGGCGGGCTCCAGGTAGTTTTTACTTTGTGGAACCAGCATTGCCACATTCGCCGGGGCAGTATCCGGCAAAGCCTTGAAACCCTCCGCCTGCGGAGGCTGATGACCTGTGGCGCTCGTGATCCCATGCCGCGCCGAATATTGCCCCGAGAGCAAAGACCCGCGCGTCGGCGAGCACAGCGGCTGCGCATAAGCATTCGTGAACCTCATCGCGCGCTTGGCGAAGCGGTCGATGTTCGGCGTCTCATAATACCGCGAACCGTAGGCCCCACAGTCCATCCAGCCCATGTCATCGACGAGAAAGAGAATAACGTTTGGTTGCGCGGCCGATGCTGAAGAGGCAAGAACGAAGAGCAGAGAGAAGAAAGCGAGTCGGAACATGGCTGCTGGAAACGATGGGGATCGCGGAGGAATTTCGGGAGAAATCTCACGCGCTGGAATGATCCACGATCACTCCAGAACAACTCATCCTATTTTTCTCTCACCGCAGGCTTCCAACCGGGACCCCGCAGCAGATAACCCAAGCGCTGCGACAAAGGCAGCGGGCTGGTGCGAAAGTCGCGCAGCATGTCTCGCCATTCGTGGAAAACGATGTTCACAGGACCGCGGTCAGGAATAGCCTTCGTGAGACCATAGCGCGGAGGGTCCTCAGGCGACTCGGCGGCAAAGGTTCCAAAGAGCTTGTCCCAAAGGATAAGGCATGTGCCCATGTTTTTATCAAGATAACGGGCATTGGAAGCATGATGCACACGGTGATGTGAAGGCGTGACGAGGATGTGCTCCAGCCACCCGAGTTTTCCAATGCGCTCGGTATGAAGGAGGCTGCCATAGATCTGGGTGGCGGCGTACATCAGGAGAATGTCGAGCGGCTCAAAACCGAGCAGAGCAATGGGTATGAAGTAGGCGGTGCGATACACGGGCTGGAAGACGGAGGAACGAAAGCCCGTGGTGAGATTGTACTCTTCAGAAGAGTGATGCGTGACGTGAACGGCCCAAAACAGCCGGCAGTGATGGTCCACAAAGTGGAGCACGTAATAGGCAAAATCTTCGGCAACAAAAAGCACCATCCAGTATGACCAACCCTTCTCCCACCCGATGATGCGGTGGTGCCAGAAGAATGCGAGGACAGGCATCACCACCATGGCGCGCAGGAGCAGATCAAGACTGCCGTTGAGCGCGGCAAGATAAAAATTGGTTAGCGTCTCACGCCAGGTGTAGGCGCGGATGCCTCTGAAATGGGTGATGCCGATCTCCAGCAGAATTGCCGCCAGAATCAAAGGAACACCAAAAACCATCAATCTCTGCTCACGAAATAGATCCATGAAGATTAGAGGGTGGCAGGGATGATTTCCCGATGGGCCTTGGGATCAGGAAATCAGCCGATGTGAGCGCGGTAGGCGGCAGCATCCATCAAGCCGGCGGCTTCGACGCTGCCGGCAGGCTTGATCTTGAAAATCCAGCCGGCACCGTAGGGATCGGTGTTGATCAGGCCGGGATTGTTGGTGAGCTCATTGTTAATCTCTACGATTTCGCCACTGACCGGCGCATAGATGTCGCTGGCAGCCTTGACTGACTCGATGACACAAACCTGCTGACCGGCAGTCACAGCACCCAGCTTGGGCAACTCAACAAAAACAACATCCGTCAACTCGGCCTGGGCGTGGTCGGAAATACCGACAGGTGAAATAGCCTGTGTGGGGTCCACCCACTCGTGAGAATCGCGATAGCGGAGTTGGTCAGGGACGTTGCTCATGACGGGAAGTGCGTTTGAGGTGAATCAGGCGGTGGCGAAACCAAGCGCAGTCATGCGCTCATGGATGACATCCTTGGCCTCGAGCAGTTCGGCAATGGGATCCCATTTGCCACTGGTCAGGGCATCGTGCGCAGTGCTCGGCAGGGTGACACTGAAGCTGTCGCTGCCATAGACGACTTTGCGATTGGCGACATCGACGTTGACGAGGAGTTTGGGATCGGCCTCAATTGTGGCAGCCAACTTGGCGATGTCTTCCGCCGTGGCGATGACACAGGGGATGCCGAGCGTGGTGCAATTGCCGAAGAAGATCTCGGCAAAACTCTGGGCAATGATGGCCCGGAAACCAAAGCGGTAGAGAGCCTGCGGGGCGTGCTCGCGTGAACTGCCGCAACCGAAATTGGTTCCGGAAAGCAGGATGGATGCCCCCGTGAAGCGCGGATCATCGAGAGGATGACCGGTGGGCTTGCCGTCCTTATCGAAACGCACATCATAGAAAGCGTACTCACCAAGACCATCGAAGGTCACGCATTTCATGAAGCGCGCTGGAATGATGCGGTCAGTGTCGATGTCTGAACCTGTGACGTGGACGGCGGTGCCGGAAACTTGGGTGATCTTTGCGAGGGCCATGGGTGGCCGTTCTTTAGCAGGCAAACCGCCAGGATCAAATGCAGAGAATGAGACAGTGAACGGCTTACC
>CANJVS010000368.1 GCA_947477755.1 Verrucomicrobiaceae bacterium
GACGCCTGTCTCGACATCCTGAACCGCCGTGTCGAAAGCGCACCACAGAATCCAGCCTACCTGCGCGATCTCGCCGTCGCCTGTCAGGGCGTCGGTGTCGGCCATGAAGAGGCCGGACAACTCGCGCCAGCCCGAGCCATGTTTGATCGCCAGCTCAAGCTGATGAACCAGCTGATCGGACTTCAACCCAGGGAGACACTCAACCAGCGCGATCTCGCCATCGCCCACGCCGCGCTCGCCCGGCTCGATACACGGGAAGAACAATGGGACTCGGCCATCCAGCACCTGAATGCCGCCAGCGGAGTCCTCAAAGACATGATCGTCAAAAGCCCCACCAATGCGATGCTCCAGCGGGACTATGCCGCCGTTTTGGAACAGCACGGATCATGGCTCATGCATCAGAAGCAGCCGGCTGAAGCACAAAAAGTGTTTGAGGAATCCGTGCAACTCCGGCGCGCCATTCTGCAGGCGGGTCAGGGTGATGAAAGCTACCACCGTCAACTCGGTGTCACCCTAGAGAACCTGGCCGACAGCCTTCAAAGTCAAAATCAGTTCAGCGCCGCCATGCCGCTCTATCGCGAGCGGCTCGACAGTGCGCTCAGTCTCGCCAAAGCCGACCCGCTGAACCTCGATTATCAGAACGATGTCATCTCCTCCCACGAGAAGCTCGCGGCCACAGCGGAGCATCTGCAGCAGTGGAAAGAAGCCATCCCTCTGCGTGCTGAAATCGTCCAGCTCAAAGAAGCACGACTGGTCAATGACCCCGCGGATATCCCGGCACTCACCGCCCTCTCGGAAGCCCAGCATCATCTTGCCCGCGCCTACCTTGCCTCAGGCCAGATGGATCTCCTGCCCGTCGCCATCAAGACTCTGCAGACATCCAGGGACCGATTGCAAAAACTGGCTTCCGCCAAAACTCTCGATGCCGCAGGTCTCAAACTTCTGGAGTCCGTGAAGCAGGCTCAGGACGCGATTCAAAAAGCGACAGGCGGAAGGTAACTCCAGGTTGAGTGTTTCAGCAGCGCTCCGTCGCTGAATCAACGCAGATCATTTCCGGCTCTCCATCTCTCCGAGCAGTCCGCTGTCTGTCAGCCACTCCGTAAAGCGCTCCGGCCAGCGGCCCGCCGCAGTCGTGGTTCCCGGCTTGTAGCCAAAACCATGACCCGCGTTGCTGTAGATGTGCAGTTCCGCCTTCACCCCCGCCGCTTTGTACTTCAGGTAAAGCGATGCCATCCCTTCCGAGATGTCAGGGCGGTCGCCATAACCACAAGCAATGAACAGCGGCGGCATGCCTTTCTCTGCGGAAAATAGATTCGACGTGCCCGGATAAATCAGTGCCTGAAAGTCCGGGCGGCTGCTCATCCGCTCAATCTCCTCGGCCGATTCCGGCCTGCCCGCATCACTCTTCATCGCCGCAAATGCCGCCAGTTCACCACCCGCAGAGAACCCCATGATGCCAATGCGATCAGGCTTGATGCCCCACTCACCCGCCCTGCTGCGCACGATCCGGATCGCACGCCGCGTGTCCGGCATGGCATGATCCTGGATCGTGTAGGCAGAGCCTTTCTCCCGAGCCAGACGGTACTTCAACACAAAGGCCGCAATCCCGTGATCGCGGAACCACTCGGCCAAAGCATAACCTTCATGCCCGAGGCAAAGCTTCGAATGCCCGCCACCCGGAGCGATGATCACCGCCGTGCCTGTCGCGTCCTTGGCTGGAATAAAAGGTGTGATCGATGGATTGTGGACATTGCCCACATTGCTCCCGTCCTGTGATTCCTTTTCCGCAGACCGTGCCTCTGAACCTGGCGCGCCCTTTTCCCAAAGTGGAATCGCCACCGGCAACTCTGCCTTCATCAGGATCGGGATCAGCAGCAGGCAGCCAGCGAGGTGTCGGAAAGTATGTTTCATAGGGACTCAAGGAACGCTGTTCTCAAGCGATTCCATCAAGAGGCTGCTGATCAGATGCAGCGGGCCGCCGATTCAGCGGGCAGCGCGAGAGTCAGGGTGTGAAAAAGGTTTACTTTCTCCGCCCTTAAGGTGCCTTAGCGTCACCTCATGAAAACCCTGTATGATGCGCCCTGGAGCAACAGCTTGAAATGGGTGTCACTGCTGTCATCGCTTCTGCTCCTCGCAGTCTCCGGCCTCATTCCTGTGCCTGGAATTTTTGGGCACCTCTGGTGGCCGATTCGAATCTTCGGCCCCGTGCTGGTGATCGGAGCCGGCCTTTTCACGGTTCGAAGTTATGAGCTTCGTGATCGCACCCTTTGGGTGCAACGACTCCTCTGGAAGACTCGCATCCCACTGGACTCACTCAGCGCCGTGGAGTTCCGGCCAGGTCCGTTTGGCTGGGCCTGGCGCACCTGCGGCAATGGCGGCTTGTTCTCATTCAGCGGCTGGTACTATCAGAAGCCACTCGGATCATTCCGCGCACTCGCGACCAGTCAGAATGACGCTGTCATTCTAAAGTTCAATGACCGCCACCCCATCGTCATCACGCCAGGTGATCCGGAGTTGTTTGTTCAACATCTGCGTAATGAATCGCCTAACAATCATTAAATCTTTTTATGCAATGGAATAAGCGAAGGGAGGCGGACAGCCTTCGTTTTGACGGAAAATTGCGTGCATCCAAGGGCGCTTTTTGCGTGGCAGCGAGAGTTTGCGCACTCGTTTGCGGACTGACTCAAGCGTCTATTGCAAAGCCATAAGATCGCAGCTTCGCCAAGGTGGCTTGGTTTTGACTTTTGAGCCCAAAGTGCGGAACAGACTCATCAGATTGTAGGCCACCATGATGAAGATGAATGAGGCTTCCGTGGCACAGAAACGTTGCAGGCAAAATGCTTCAACTCCCGCATCCTGCTCTCTCTGTCGGCTTGGCTGTTCTAGATGTTCCTGATCTGGTTGAGCAAGACAAGGTGCCGACGCGCCATGTCCCAGGAAAATGGCCGCCAGCGTTTGATCCTGGCGCAAACAGTCGCAGTGGATGTAGCGGCTGGCTCCCGTCCAGATCCCGAGCCAAAAGCTTTCGGTGACCTGCACCGGATCGCAGGTTCGCCATCAAGATGATTCCCCCCACATCCGTCAATCTCCGGACCTGGCAAGCGCCCAGCCTCTTTGCCCGTCTTTTATTGCATGATCCGGGCTGTACTGCTTTCATTTCAGTCGCTCAACAAGAAACTCTCAAGACGGTTTCCAGGGGGCAATCTCCGGATGACACCGGTCTCCCTGCGGACCGCAGTCATTCACACCACCGCCGAGTTCACATCCAGTGACACAAAGCTGAGCAATTCATCGGCGCTCATGTTCGTGAGCAGGGACTCGGCGCTGCCGTCATCACCGATGAGATCGCCGGCCAGTCGCATCTTTTCCTCAATCAGCCCGTCGATGCGCTCCTCGATGGTGCCCTGGCAGACGAATTTGTGAACGAAGACATTCTTCTTCTGGCCGATGCGGAAGGCACGGTCGGTGGCCTGGTTTTCCACGGCCGGGTTCCACCAGCGATCAAAGTGAATGACGTGGCTGGCTGCGGTGAGATTGAGGCCGGTGCCTCCGGCTTTCACACTGATGACCATGAAGGGCGGGCCGCCGGGCTGCTGGAAGGACTCCACGAGTTCAGGGCGCTTCTTCACCGGCGTGCTGCCATGCAGGATGAGACCTTCACGGCCAAACACCGTGGCCAGAAAGCGTGCGAGGGGATCGCAGGTTTCCTGGAACTGCGTGAAGATGAGCGCGCGCTCACGGCGTTCGGCAAGCTCGCCGCAGATCTCGGCCAGACGCATGAATTTCCCGCTGTCTTCGGCGTTCCATGCGCCGTCGCCATTCCAATGGCTTGGGTGGTTGCAGACCTGCTTGAATTTCATCAGAAAACCAAGCACGAGCCCCTGGCGCTTGATCGGCTCCATCTCTTTGTCGGCAAGCATTTTGGCGAGCTGGTCGACCAGCTTGGCATAAATCGTTGCCTGACGTTTGGTTAGTCCGCAGAAGGCCTTGGTTTCGATCTTGTCAGGCAGA
>CANJVS010000369.1 GCA_947477755.1 Verrucomicrobiaceae bacterium
CACGATCAGTCCCAGCGGCAATCTGGCGCTGCCGAACAGTTTCCCGATCGTCCCGACCAACGCGGTGGTGAAAAACATTCAGGATCTCGCCGCCGTGCCGGTGAAGGTCACGGATCAAGGTGCCGTGTTCGTGCGCGACATCGGTGAGGTCAGCGACGGCACGGACATGATGTACAGCATCGCGCTCGTGAACGGCAAGCGCACCGTCTACATGCCTGTCACCAAACGCAGTGATGCCTCAACGCTCAGCGTCGTGGAACTGGTGAAGCAGAACCTGCCGAAATTCAAAGCCGCATGTCCCGAAGACATCCAGGTCACCTTCGAGTTCGATCAAAGTCCATGGATCATCCGCGCCATCCGGGACCTCGTCAAAGAAGGCCTTCTCGGCGCGGCCCTGACCGGTTTGATGGTGCTGATTTTTCTGCGTGATTTCCGCAGCGCGTTCATTGTCGTGCTGAACATTCCCATCGCCATTGCCGCCGCACTGCTCGCGCTATGGATCTCCGGCTACACGGTCAATCTCATGACTCTCGGCGGACTCGCGCTTGCGGTTGGCATCCTGGTCGATGAAGCCACCGTCGAGATCGAGAACATCCACCGCCGGATGAAGTCCGGAAGCGGGCAAAGCCTCAGGCGAATCGTCCTGGATGCTTCAGAAGAAACCATCGGTCCGCGCAGTCTCTCGATGCTCTGCATTCTTGCGGTCTTCGTGCCCAGTTTCTTCATGACGGGAGCGGCAAAGGCTCTTTTCCTGCCGCTCTCACTCGCGGTGGGTTTCGCGATGATCGCCAGTTATCTGATGTCCAGCACGCTGGTGCCGGTTCTGAGCATCTGGTGGCACCGCGAGCCGAAAGCAGTTCCGACAAATCCCAAGGGTCGCAGAGGTCCTGTTCGCCCTATTCTGAGTGCCGTCATCACCACCCGGCATCTCCTTGTTCCCGCCTATCTCGGAGGCGTGGGCTTCGCCATCAGCCTGTTTCTACCGATGCTCGGAACGGAGATATTCCCGCAGATCGATGCCGGCCAGCTGCAGCTTCGACTCCGCGCCCCAACCGCCACGCGGCTCGAAACCACCGAGCAAATCACACTGCGCACGCTGGCCATCATTGCCGAGCAGTCGCCCATCGCCACCAGCATGGCGCTCATCGGCGTGCATGCCCCGAACTATCCCGTCAATCTCATCCACCAGTGGAACAGCGGTCCCGAGGAGGCCGTGCTGCAAATCCAGCTCAAGCCCGGCAGCAAGCCCATTGCCCAACTGCGTGAAGAACTCCGCGCACGCCTGGCCGGGGAATTTCCAAACGTGCTCTTCTCCTTTGAGCCTGCGGACATCGTCAGTCGCGTCATGTCCCTCGGATCGCCCACGCCGATCGAAGTGGCAGTCAGTGGCAAAGATTTCGCTGCCAGCCGCGCGCATGCCGAACTGCTCAAGGCGAAACTCGCCGACACCTATGAACTGCGCGACGTGCAATTCGGCCAGACGCTGGATTATCCAAGTGTCGATGTGCAGATAGACCGTGAACGCGCGGGCCTGCTCGGTGTGAAAATGAGTGATGCCACGCGCAGCCTCGTCGCAGCCACCGCCAGCAGCCGGTTCACCGTCCCCAATTTCTGGGCGGACACCAAAACAGGTGTCAGTTACTCCCTCCAGGTTCAGGTGCCGCAGACCATGATGAAAAGCCTCGAGGACCTGCGCAACCTGCCCATCACCGCGCAAAACAAGCCGCCCGTGCCGCTGCGCAACATTGCTAAAATCAGCGAAGGCACTGTCATCGGCCAGTATGACCGCTACAACATGACGCGCACGGTCTCCATCACTGCAAACATCCACAACGCACCGCTCGGCAAGGTCGCGAAGATGGTGGAAAAGATCATCGCCTCCAATCCAGCGCCGGCTGGCGTCAGTGTTGCCCTGCGTGGCCAGGTGCAGCCGCTGAAGGAGCTGCACAGCGGGCTGCAAACCGGTCTCCTCATCGCCATCACCTCGATTTTCCTGCTGCTCGTTGCCAACTTCCAAAGCATCCGCCTTGCCGCCATTGTCCTCACCACCATTCCCGCCGCCTTGCTGGGGGTCGTGCTGGCGCTGCTCCTCACCGGCACCACGATCAACATCCAGAGCTTCATGGGCGCCATCATGGCTGTCGGTGTCGCCGTCGCAAACGCCATCCTTTTCGTCACCTTTGCCCATCGTGCGCAACTTTCCGGCCTAACTAAAAGGGACGCCGCTCTCGAATCCGCCACCACGCGGATTCGGCCCATTCTCATGACCAGCCTGGCCATGATCGCCGGCATGATCCCCATGGCCCTGGCCAGAAGCCAAACCAGCCCCCTCGCCATCGCCACCATTGGCGGACTGGCGCTGGCGACCGTGGCAACGCTGCTCGTGCTTCCTGCCGTTTATGCGCTGCTGGCGTCCAAGAATGCTAAGGAGGCTTCGCTCGAACCATCTCCATAGGACCTGCAGGTCACATGAATCCTATGTGACCTATTCGAATCACCTCACCTCTCTCTCATGACTCACGCCTTCCGCCTTCTGCTTTTCCTCATCAGCTCCAGCACTTTCGCTCTGGAACTCCCGGTCACGAAACCTTTCACCGGGCTTATCCACCGATGGGTCTCGCAACCCGGCACGCTCGCGCCCTGGCAGCAGACGACGCTGCATGCGAAAGTCACGGGCTACATCGCCACGCTCACCGTTGATAAAGGCGACAGCGTCAAAGCGGGCCAAGTGCTCGCCACGCTGGAGGTGCCTGAGCTTCAGGCTGACATCGCCAAATCAAAGGCCGAGGTCACTGCCGCACAGATCGAGGTGAAGCGCCTTCACGAAGCCCGTTCCAAGTCGCCCGACCTCGTCCTGCCGCAGGCTGTCGATGACGCTGAAGCCAAGCTCGCCATTGCCAAAGCCGGACTCGAACGCAGCGAGACACAGCTCCAGTTTGCCACGCTCAAGGCACCCTTCGACGGCATGGTCAGCGCCCGCTATATCGACACCGGTGCGCTCGTCACAGCGAACACGACGAAGCTTCTTGAGATCACGGACATGCACACCCTGCGTCTGCAAATCCATGTCACCGAACTCGAATCCGGACTCGTTATTCCCGGGAAGCCAATCAAAGCTCAGATCGATGCCCTCGGTACCTCTGCTGCGCCTGTTGAGGCCAGCATCACCCGCATCGCCTACGCTCTTGATCCCGCCACGCGCACCATGCTCGCTGAAGCTGATCTCAAAAATGCCGATCTGAAACTTCGTCCAGGCATGTATGCCATGACCAGGATTGCCGTCGAAAAACACGAGCGCGCGACACTGATCCCTGTCGGAGCTTTGGTCATGGAAAAGACCAACGCCTTTGTCTTCAAACACGCGGACGGCAAAGCCATGAAGACCGCCGTGAAGCCCGGCTTCAATGATGGTGTGAATGTCGAAGTGCCGGAACTGAAAGCCGCTGACGTGCTCTTCGTTCCCGGAACTGTCATGCTGACAGACAAGCAGCCTGTGAATATCAAACCATGATTTTTTGGCAGAAAGATTGAGGCGGAGAAACGGTCCAGCCCAAAAACTTTCCGCCCCATTCTTTGCCAATGAAAACCGTCCTTTTCCTCCTCGCTGCCACGCTCGCCGCAGCCGAGCCTGTCCATGTCGATCTCCCCACCGTGCTCAAGCTTGCGGGTGCGAACAATGACGAAATCGAACTGGCCCGCGTGAAGCACACGGAAACCATCGCGGAGTCGAAGCTCGCCTGGCAGCGCTTCTGGCCGGGCCTCAGTCTGGGCGCGGGCTACAAAGGGCATCAGGGACGCGTGCAGGACATTGCGGGTGCGGTCTTCAATGCGCGCAAGCAGCAGTACTCCGTCGGCCCCACAATCCTGGTCGACTGGTCGCCGGGCGATATCTATTACTCGGCCCTTGCGGCCAAACAAAAAGCACTGGCGGCGGAGCACCTTGCGGAAAAATCACGGCGCGACATCATCCAGCAGGCCGTGAACCGCTACTTTGACCTGCTTTCCGCGGA
>CANJVS010000370.1 GCA_947477755.1 Verrucomicrobiaceae bacterium
TCGATTCGTTGGTCCATTGCTTGGGTTTCTTTCCACGGCATCCTCCAGACTCGCTCTCGCTTGCCGGTCTAGCCATCTGTCACCCATGTATTGAACCATTAGTGTCACCTATGTATTGAACCTGAACCGGTTTGTTAATCCTTTTGGTGTAAGCAACAGGGGCTAGCAAGTAGCCGTCAGAATGGAGTCTTTGGTGAAAATGACTGCCACACGTCCTTAAGTTCCGGATCTGCCTCGACAAGACTGCGAACGAATGGGAAGTGGTCATTATGAAAGGTTCCAATCACCGCACACGAAGAGTGAAGACTACCTTTCAAACCCCGGCCAACACTGCGGACCAAAGTCCGCGCTTCAAGCACCCTTCAGCCATGTTTTGCCAGCACACTCAAAAGGTGAGGTATGCAGTGCTCACCCATCGTTGGCTTTCACGTCGTGAACCTTTGAACTTGAAACTTGAAACAGGATTCTAGACTGGGCTAGCCTGCCTGCCTATGACACGATGGTTGACCGGTCTTTATTTGCTCTGCCTGCCCGTGATGGCCGCTGACGCCCTTTGGAAATCGCTGCCATCACTGCCGGACGCAGAGGGGTTTGCTGGAGCGTTTGCCGGCGTGGCGGACGGTGCGCTGCTGGTGGCGGGTGGCACCAATTTCCCGGACAAGAAGCCCTGGGAGGGCGGCACGAAGCTTTGGTATGACAAGGTGTATGCACTGCAGGAACCTTCGGGAAAATGGCAGGTCGCCGGCAGGTTGCCGAAACCAAATGGCTATGGTGTGAGCCTCACCACGGAGTCCGGATTGATCTGCATCGGGGGCGGTGATGCGTCAGCGAATTTCCGCGAGGTGTTCCGGATCAGATTCAAGGATGGGAAACTGATGACCGAACCCCTGCCCGCCCTGCCCCGCGCCTGCGCTCTCATGGCTGGCGCCAAGCTCGGTCAGGTCATCTACATCTCGGGAGGCATTGAGAAACCGGCGGACACGGTGGCGCTAACCAACTTTTTAGCATTGGATCTGGAGAGGCTGAACGAAGGATGGAAACCGCTGCCCGCCTGCCCGGGTTCAGCACGCATCCTACCAACGATGGCTGCAGTGGATGGTGCGGTGTATCTGTTCAGCGGCGCTGCTTTGAAGCCCGGTCCGGATGGCAAGGCGGCACGTGAATGGCTGAAGGACGCCTGGCGCTACTCTCCGGAAGCAGGCTGGAAGCGACTCGCTGATCTGCCGCGAGTCTCTGTGGCGGCCCCCTCCCCTGCGCCGATTCGTGGCGGCAGGATGCTTCTCGTGGGTGGCGATGATGGCGCGCTGGTTCATTTTGAGCCAAAGGACAGGCATCCTGGTTTTCCGCGAGAGGTGCTGGCCTATGACTGGAAGCGGGATGTGTGGGCTCGCGATGGAGAGGTGCCTTTCTCATTGGTCACGACGCCGGCGGTGGAATGGCAGGGTGCCATCGTGATCCCTGGGGGTGAGGCACGCCCTGGGAAGCGCTCGCCCGAGGTGTGGTGGCGGACTTATTGAGATCCCTTCAGCCTCTCCAGTTTAAGCAATGGCGCTGCGGGTGAGGCAAACTGGGCAACGAAAAGATTGCCCGATGCATCAGCGGTGACGCCGTGGGGATGGATGAAGGTCTTTCCATCACTGCGCATGGGTTGGAGAACACCGCCTTGGTAGTCTGCGGGAGGGGCGCCGATGTTGGAGACGATTTTAAAATCGTGATCGACAATGGAGATGAAGCCCGGGGCGTTTTTGTCCTTCGGCCATTGGTCGCCAAGGTGCGGAATGAGGCTGTGCTCACCCATGATCACGAAGTCACGCGGATTACCGCCGGGAAAAGGGAGCTTGTCGATGAACTGGCCATCCAGCGTGAAGCGTTTGATCTCCTGCTGGTCGCTCATGGCGATCACTATCTTTGGCGCAGCAGGATCACGCAGATCGAGTCCGCCACCATGCGGGCCCCAATGATGGAGCTGGTTTTCTCCGTCACCCAGATTGCCGCCCCAGGATTTGATCCAGGTGCCGTCGGCGGCATAGGCGTGGATGTAATCCTTGCCGTAGCCATCAAAGATCCACAGCCGGCCATCGGGGTGATGCAAAATCTTCGATGGGCGATACTCCTCCGCTTTGGCATACAGGCCGCTTTTTTCCGGCCAGGGATAGCGGGCGAGTTCTTCTCCATCGAGCGTGAGCTTGCGCACCTCATGCAGCGCGGTGTCGGTGATGAAGAGCACTTCGCGCCCGTTTTCTTTGACCAAGGTCATGCCATGCGCTCCAGGCATCCGCGCAGTCCAGTGCTTGATGAGAGCGCCGGTTTTGGCATCAAGGATGACGACATTGTTGCGCGCGTCATCGGTGAGAAAGAACAACCGGCCCACTGAATCCACCGCGACTGAGTGGCCATTTTTCACCTGCACCTGAGCCAGAGCCTCACGCCCCCATCCGGGGACGACACGGTAACGGAACTCCCCCTGGCCGAGGATGGTCGCATCCGCCCAAAGGCTGGCACAAAACGAGGCAAAGATGAAGAGCAGTCGGGCAAACATGTGGCGGATGCAATCACAGCGGGGCTATATGCGAAAGCCCAAAGGTGCAAATGTGAAGGTTTTACATAAATCTAAAAAATTCTTGTAACTCATGGGCGGAATTCATAAAAACCGGAATTGAGGTCTCAATTACCCGCCAAGTTTTTTCTTCGACCTTGATCAACGAAGTCTTCGGTGAATCCGACGATTCTGGAGACGAACGCATCAGCGAGGGCTGATTTTTAATAGAAAGCTCGAACTGCCATGAAAAAGAAAACCACCTTGATCAATCAGCGAAACCGTCAGGGTGTTCATGCTTCACGGGGAGCCGACCGCTGGATTCACCTGATCCTGGTCGCCTGTTTCGTGAGTGGTTTTGGGGTCAGCCATTAGCAGGTTTCAAATCAGCAAACTTTGCTGGAGCCAGTGATCGCACCACCAAACGAGATGCAAGTGCAGGAGATAGTGAAGCCCCAAGACATTCAGAAAGGGACGACTGCACCTGCACTTGCACCTGCACCCGCCATGCAGGTGGGTGATCCGTGGATCGTGATCGGGCCGGCTTCGACGCTCGGAGGACAGGTGACCATCCCCCCGAGCAACGAGATCGCGGGCTGTATCCAGGCGATGGCGTTGCATCCGACGAATGCGGACATTTTGTTCCTCGGCGCGGCGAATGGCGGTGTGTGGAAAACGACGAACGCGACGGCGGTAAGCCCATCGTGGATGCCACTGACGGACTCGCTGTCATCACCCTCAATCGTCTCGCTGGAGTTTGATCCGATGGACCCGACTTTCCAGACGCTGGTGGCCGGAAGCGCGCGACTCAGCAGCCTGGGGGCGACGGGCGGGGCCCGCATCGGTGTGCTGCGTACAACGGACGGCGGCAGCACATGGTCGGTGCTCGGATCTGCCACGTTTGCCAATGAGAATCTCACGAGTGTGGCGGCACGCGGCACAGTGATTCTAGCGGCGTCAGACAGCATGTGGGGTGGTGGCAACGGCAGCGGCATCTACCGAAGCACGAGCACTGGAGCTTCCTTCACGCTGGTGTCGGGCACCTCAGGGCTGAGTGCAGGGCCGGTGAGCGACCTGATCGCCGATCCGGTGAACCAGAGCCGTTTCTTCGCGGCGGTGCGCACGGCGGGCATCTTCCGCAGCGATGATACGGGCGCGACGTGGACGAATGTGACGAGCAACCTGACGGGCATCACTGGCACCACAACGAAAGTGGAAATGGCGATGTTCAACAACGGCGCGAGCACGGCCGTGTTTGTGGCCGTGATCACTGGCAGCAATGTTTCTGGATTGTGGCGCTCGACAAATCTGGGCACGACGTGGACGCAGATGGACACGCCGAACACGGGCGGCCAGGGGGAGGTGCATTTCGCAATCGCATCCGATCCGGGTAATCCCAATCTCTGCTATGTGGGTGGGCAAGCGAACCGCTATCGTTGCGATGCTTCGTTGCCGCTCGGCAGCCAA
>CANJVS010000371.1 GCA_947477755.1 Verrucomicrobiaceae bacterium
CCGCCGAGCACGCGCGGGATCTCATCAACAGAGACGTACTTCCTCAAACCAGGCTTGCTGATGCGGGTGAGGTTGCGGACAACCGGGGACTTGCCCTGGTATTTAATTTTCAGCTTGATGCGCGGATGCGCAGCAGTGGTGTCCATTTCATAGCTCCACAAGTAGCCTTCTTCTTGTAGGATGCGGGACAGTTCGCTTTTCATTTTTGAAAAGGGAACGAAACACTCCTGCTGGCCTGCGGATGCGGCGTTACGGATGCGGGTGAGAAAATCTGAAATTGGGTCGGTCATGGCTCGTGGGGAGTCGGACGGTTCGGGTTAGGCGGCTTCTGAAGGCTGGCCTTCGCCCTTGCCCTGAGTTTGGTTGATCTTGCCACGGAAAGGCATGCCGAGCGCACGAAGCAACTCGCGGGCATGATCGTCATTGTTCGTGGAGGTAACGAAAGTGATATCAAACCCAAGAGTGCGCTTGATCTTGTCGAGCTCAATCTCAGGGAAAATGGATTGGTCATTCACGCCCAAAGTGTAGTTGCCACGCCCATCAAAGGCACGAGGTGCAACACCGCGGAAGTCACGCACCCTCGGAAGGGCGGTGCGGACAAGACGCATCATGAAGTCATACATGCGTGGTCCACGCAGAGTGATTTTCACACCGACATTTTCCCCGGCGCGCAGTTTGAAGTTAGCGATGGCTTTTTTGCTCTGCGTGATAACTGGCTTCTGGCCGGTAATCAGGGTCACTTCATTAACGGCATCCTCAATCGCCTGTTTGCGCTCACCCTGGGAGCCAACGGAACAGTTGATGACAATTTTTTCGAGCTTAGGAACGCAATGAACGTTTTCCAAGGCAAGCTGAGTCTTCAGCGAATCGCGAAGTTTTTCTTTATACAGAGTCTGTAGTGCAGGGATCATGTTTCAGTGTTGGCTGTGCGGCCTTTCCATTGCGAGACCAACTTTGAAGCGGGACCGGGCAAGGGGGGCGGCATATTGGGGGATTACTTCTTCTTCGCAACCTTCTTCTTGGCTGATTTTGCCTTTGGGGCTTCAGCAAGCTTCACATTGGAGATATGGATGGGGCCTTCGACTTCGATGATTCCGCCTGCCTGATTCTGCTGGCTTGGTTTGACGGTTTTTTTAATCATGCGAACGCCTTCAATAAGCACGCGGTTCTTGGAAGTCTGAACTTCCATGATGGTTCCTTGCGCGCCTTTATGGGCACCTGAGATGACGACGACTGTATCGCCTTTGTTGACGTGGGTTTTGACTCGGCTCATAGCACTTCGGGGGCGAGGGAAACGATCTTCATGAAATTCTTGTCACGCAGCTCACGAGCCACAGGACCGAAGATGCGAGTTCCTTTCGGGTTGTTGTCTTTGTCGATAATGACCATCGCATTTTTGTCGAAACGAAGGATCGATCCGTCATTGCGACGAATCGGATGCGCTGTGCGAACAATAACAGCACGCACGACTTCACCCTTCTTCACGCTGGCTGTCGGCGTTGATTCGCGAATGTGGGCGGTGATGATATCGCCGACATAGGCAAACCGTGTGTTTTTCTTGCCCAGCACGCCAATCATAGTGGCCAGACGGGCTCCGGTGTTGTCGGCGACCGGGATTGATGACTCCATTTGCAACATAGCTTTTTCTTCCTCAGGTGAATGGGTTGTCTGCTTGTCTTGGGGATTAGTGCTTGAGCACTTCCTCCAGGTTCCAGCGCTTCAGTTTGCTCATTGGACGGGTTTCCGAGATCAGCACACGGTCGCCGATTTTGGCTTGTTCCTTCTCATCGTGAGCGTAAAATGTGGACGTCTTGCGGACGATTTTTTTGAACTTTGGATGTGGCACACGGCGCTCCACCTCGACCACGATGGTCTTGTTCATTTTGTCGGACGTCACTTTGCCAATGCGTGTTTTGCTCACGCTTTCTTTGGCGGGTGTCGGGGTCGTGGTTTCTGTATCGCTCATGGGATGTGAATCAGGGCAAATGGGTTGCGTTCAGTATCAGGCGGCCTTTGTCGCGCGACTGCGCTCGGTCACAATGGTTTCAATACGGGCCACTTCACGACGCAATGTCTGAATGCGTGAAGGGTTTTCCAGTTGCCCGATCTGCTGCTGAACACGCAGGTTAAGCATCTCCTGGCGGAGTTCGCGGCGGCGAGCGCCCAATTCTTCCACTGTCATCTCGCGTAATTCTTTGATCTTCATGATAAATTGGGTGGCGCAGGATTAGTGAGAGATAGCACGAGTGATGAAACGAGTGCGGAGACCAAGTTTGTTAGCGGCGAGCCTGCAGGCGTCGCGTGCCGTGGCCTCATTAACACCAGAGATCTCGAAAAGAACGTGTCCAGGAAGAACAACGGCAACCCAAAATTCAGGGGAGCCTTTACCTTTACCCATTCGAGTTTCCGGCGGACGGGCGGTGCAAGGTTTGTGAGGGAAGATACGGATGAAGACCTTACCCTTACGCTTAAGGAAGCGGGTAATGGCCACACGGCAGGCTTCAATCTGGTTGTTTTTGATCCAGCCGCGATCGAGCGTCTGGAGTCCAAAGTCACCAAAGTCCAACTTGTTGGCACTGGTAGCGATGCCCGAGCGGCTTCCGCGCTGGGTTTTACGATATTTTACTCGACTGGGAAGAAGGGCCATGGGTCAAACTCCTGTGTGGATCCGGTTAACTGAAGGGGTGAATTAAATTACTGATCAGACGGTGCGTCAGCGACTGGTGCGGGACTTGAAACTGGGGCAGAGGCGGGGCCGTATTGAGGAGCTCCACCGCCAGCACGTTCGCCACGACGAGGAGGACCACCACGGTCACCATCACGGCGAGGGCGGCGTTCCTGCCGGGGCTGCGTATTCTCAGGTGCGTTACCGCGATTGAGCCAGACCTTAACACCAATGAGACCGTAGACGGTGCGTGCTTCGGCAAAACCATAATCAATCGGAATACGCAGGGTCTGAAGAGGCACTTTGCCCTGACGATATTGCTCAGCACGGGCAATGTCGGCTCCGCCAAGTCGGCCTGCAACCCGGATACGAATACCTTCGCCACCCATGTCCATTGCGGTTTGCACGGAGCGTTTCATGGCACGGCGAAAAGAAATACGCCTCTCAAGCTGAACAGCCACACCTTCTGCAACAAGTTGAGCGTCGAGTTCAGGTTGCTTGATTTCGAAAATATCGATTTTGACCTGTTTGCCGCCGCACATTTCGGAGACCTTCTGACTCATCACCTCGATTTCCTGACCCTTGCGACCAATCACCAGACCTGGACGGGCGGTGTGGAGAGTCACGCGCACCTGATTCCAAGCGCGCTCGATGACGATCTTGGCGACGGCAGCCTGCATCAGTTTTTCCTTGAGGTAATTGCGAATGGCAAGGTCGCTATGCAGTGCATCAGCGTACTCCTTCTCAGGGGCATACCATTTAGAGCGCCAGTCTTTAGAAACTGCAAGGCGGAAGCCGATCGGATTAACTTTCTGTCCCATAAATGCGTGGTGTTTGGAGATTATTCAGCCGAGACTTTTGCCTTGGACTTGTTGATGCGTTTCGCTGGCTTTGCAGCCTCTTCAGGCTTTGCACCAAGAATCACGGTGATGTGCGTCATGCGTTTTAGGATCGGGGCTGCTGAGCCGCGGGCGCGGGGCATGATGCGTTTCAGGGTCGGACCAGGAGTGGCTACGGCACTGGCAACAATGAGGTCGTCAGCGTCGAGTTCGTGGTTGTTCTCGGCATTCGCGACAGCGGAGCGGAGCACCTTTCCGACGAGGAGGGATGCTTTCTTCGGGGTGAAATCGAGAACGCTGAGCGCCTGCGACACCGGCATACCAGTGATGGCGCGCGTGACTTGTCGCGCTTTCTGTGAAGAAATACGAGCGTACTTAAGGATTGAACGGACTTCCATAAACTTAGAATGACGTGTTTGTATCCACTTTGCCTTTATCGCCGACCTGGACTGGATCGGAGACGTTTGCTAATTCCTGCACCACGGCGC
>CANJVS010000372.1 GCA_947477755.1 Verrucomicrobiaceae bacterium
CCAGTGAGCAGGCCCTGCTTGATCATGTCATCCAGCGTCTCAAAGGCGAGATACGGATTGATCGCGGCGCAGCCATAACCAATCAGCGTGCAGAAGTGATGCACTTCACGCGGCTCGCCGGATTCAAGGACGAGACCGACCTTGGTGCGCTTGCCTTCGCGGATCAAATAGTGGTGCAGTCCGGAGACCGCCATGAGCGGCGGGATGGCGGCATTATGCTTGTCGATGCCGCGGTCACTGAGAATGATGATGTTGATGCCGGCATCAATCTGCAGCGATGCCTGGTTAAACAACTCCGCCATCGCGTCTTCAAGGCCCTTGGCGCCTTTGGCGGGATCAAACAGCGTGGGGATCGTTACGGAGCGGAATTCACCTTGAGCGACGTGCTTGAGCTTCGCGAGTTCCTCATTCGTGAGGATCGGCGATTTCAGTTCGATGAGATTGCAGCTTTCAGCCACTGGATCGAGCAAATTGCGCTCCGGCCCGATGGTGGTGACGGACGAGGTGACGATCTCTTCACGGATGCAGTCGATCGGTGGGTTTGTGACCTGGGCGAAGAGCTGCTTGAAGTAATCGTAGAGCAGTTTGGATTTGTTTGAAAGGATGGCGAGCGGGATGTCCGTGCCCATGGAGCCGGTGGCTTCCACGCCGTCCTTGGCCATTGGGACCAGGATTTTGCGCTGGTCTTCAAAGGTGTAACCAAAGGCTGTCTGGCGGTGCACCAGCGTGTCGTGATCGGGCTGTGGCACTTCACCGGCGTCGGCGATGTCGGCGAGCTTGATCAGATTGTCGGCGAGCCACTCGCGATAGGGTTTTTCAGCGGCAATCTTGCTCTTGATTTCTTCATCCGGCACGATGCGGCCTTCCTTCATGTCCACGATGAACATGCGTCCCGGCTGCAGACGACCTTTATAGGCCACGCGCTCAGGTTCGATGGGCAGCACGCCAGCCTCAGATGCCATGATCACGAGGTCATCCTTCGTCACATAATAGCGTGAAGGGCGCAGACCGTTGCGGTCCAGTGTGGCACCCATCATGGTGCCATCCGTGAATGCGACAGATGCCGGGCCGTCCCACGGCTCCATGAGGCAGGAATGGTATTCATAGAACGCTTTCTTCTCGGCGCTCATCGACTCATGGCCGCTCCATGGCTCAGGAATCATCATCATCATTGCGTGCGGCAGCGAGCGGCCGCCCATGACGAGGAGTTCAAAAACGTTGTCGAACATCGCCGAGTCCGAACCGGCTGTGTTCACAATCGGCAGAATCTTTTTGATGTCCTCGCCAAACAACTCGCTTTCCAGAAGCGGCTGACGGGCGTTCATCCAGTTGATGTTGCCACGCAGGGTGTTGATTTCACCGTTGTGGGCGATGTAGCGATACGGATGCGAACGCTCCCAGCTTGGGAAGGTATTCGTCGAGAACCGGGAATGCACCAGTGCCAGCGCGGAATCCATATCCGGGTCCTGCAGATCCAGGAAATACTGGCCCACCTGAACCGGCATGAGCATTCCCTTATAAATCATCGTGCGGCAGCTCATGCTGGGGCAGTACCAGAAGTTATCGATTCCCGCCGTGCGGATGGCTGAATAGCTGCGCTTGCGAATCACATACAGCTTCCGCTCAAAGGTCTGTTCGTCCTTCACGCCAGCTCCGCGCTCAATGAAGGCCATGCGCATGAATGGCTCGCTGGCCTTCGCGGTCTTGCCGATCATCGAGTTATCCACGGGGATGTCGCGCCAGCCGAGGACCTTCTGGCCTTCTTCGGCTGCAATTTTTTCAAAAACCGCCGCGCTTGCCGCGCGAGCCTTGGCATCCGGGGAGGTGTAGCACATCGCCACGCCATATTGACCGGCCTCGGGCAGCGTGATTTTTTCAGCAGCCGCCACTTTTTTCAAAAAACCATGAGGCACCTGCATCAGAATGCCGGCACCGTCGCCCGTGTTCGTCTCACAGCCGCAGGCGCCGCGGTGATCCAGATTGACCAGAATGGTGAGCGCATCGGCAATGATCTTGTGGGACTTCTTTCCCTTCATATGGCACACGAACCCGACGCCACAGGCGTCGTGCTCGAACTGGGGATCATAGAGGCCTTGTTTTGCTGGGAGTCCGGGATTTGTCATTTTGGTACAAAGGGGCGCGCATTTAGCGGGGGGTGGGGCAAGAAATCAAGCGCAGGTATGGTGCCAGTTTGGCATATTTTGCCCGGACCCACGCCAGAACCCGGTACCTTGAACTGATTATCGCTGCCCGAAAGGGGTCCTGAGGGCGTGATGCAGGGGTCGGCCACCGCCGGCCACTGGGCTTTCACTCGATGGTATCGCACGCTCAGCGGGAAGGTGCCCCGGTTGCTCCGGCGTGGGCCAGAAACATCTCCCAATCCCGCACGTGGTGGGTGTTGCGAATGAGCTGCGTCACTGGAATCTCGCGCGGTGCGGCGGGGCGGCGCAGCAATTTCAAACCGGCCTCATCAGGCAGTTTGCAGCCTTTTTTGCTGTTCACCTTCTTGTCCGCCAGCACGCAATTGTCCCAGGTGCTCTTGCCGCCACGCGAGACGGGCACGATGTGATCGATGTTTCCCTCGTTGGGTTTGAGCTTGCGACCCGTGTACTGGCAGACTCCTCCGTCGCGCTCCCAGATGGCCTTGGCGCAAAACTTCGGGCGGCGCTTGGGCACGCGGTCAAATCGGGCCAGAACCAGAACCGTGGGCACCCGAACGGGGCCATGGACGGTTCCAATGGAGTTGTCACCTTCATTGACCGGCAGTTTCATCCAGTCCTCCCAGCGGACGGGCGTCATGTCATCGTCCCTGGAAATGTTCAGGGCGGTGGCATTCCCGGTGGCCATCATGCTGAAAGCCTCCGCGGGCGTTTTGACGGCGATAGCCTGCCAGTTTCGATTCAGCACCAAAACGGTCGATTTGTTCAGAACGTCACTCATGGTTTTGCCTTTGAGAAAGGGTTGAGGCATCGCCACCCGATCATTCTCGGACAGCGGTGCATCGCTCTGGGACGATGAGGCTATGCAGCATCGTTGGTTTGCCAAGTGGCAAGTTTGTCAGAAATGGCGGCAGAAAGTCAGGTGCCCCTGACGAGCCGTACCACCCGAAACAGGGAAGCTTCATTCCGGCTCCTCTCCGGCCCTTGATTCAAGGCCAGCCCCGTCCATTCTCAGCGCCACCTCCATCATGATCGACGCCCTTCAACTTTCCGCCCTCGAAGCCCGCATTCTCGGCTGCCTGATCGAAAAAGAGATCACCCTGCCCGACTATTACCCGCTCACGCTCAATGCCCTCAGCGCTGCCTGCAATCAGACGACCAATCGTGATCCCATCATGAGTCTCGATGACAGCACCGTGCTCCGGGTCGTTGAGGGCATGAAGACCCGCGGCTGGATTTTTCAGGTCAGCATCGTCGGTGCGCGCGTGCACAAGTACCGGCACAATTTGAATGCCAGGATCCCCGGTCTGGAAAAACCAGCCACCGCGCTGCTTTGTGTCCTGCTCCTGCGCGGAGCCCAGACCCTCGGCGAACTGCGCCAGCGCACCGAGCGCCTGCACGCCTTCCCTGATCTGGAAAGTATCGAGGCCAGCCTGAATGATCTCATCAACCACCCGGAAGGCCCCCTTGTCGTCTGCCTGCCGGCTGGAGCAGGACGCCGCGTGGCACAATACGCGCAACTTTTGACCGGCGAGCCGACCAGCCCCGCCGCGCAGGAAGAAATCATCATCGCTCCCGTGCCTGCGCCTGTTTCCGCCGAGGATCAGGCCTGGAGGCAGCGCATGGAAATGGAAATCGAAAGCCTCAAGGCCCAGCTCACGAAGCTGAAGATCGACCTGGGTGTTGCGGATTGAACCGGTTGTTCACAGCCTCGCCGTTTGCCATCGCCCGCATCCTGTCTTTAATGAGCGCCATCAAAACCATGGATTGCCGCCAAGAAGAAATCGTTCAGAGCCTCATGGCCTCGTATCGCGAGGTCGGCGGGATCAA
>CANJVS010000373.1 GCA_947477755.1 Verrucomicrobiaceae bacterium
CTTTCGTCGCCGGAACTTAAACTCCGCCCATGATTGCAGAACGCCTACCTGAACTTGCCGCCATGACCCGTGAGGAGAAGTGGGAAGTCATGGTCGAACTCGAAGAAGAGCTGCATCATTCGCAACACTTGAAGGATGACCCCGAGACGGCGGCTGCGATCAAGGAATTGCTGGAGGTGCGTATGGCCCACTTCCGGGCACATCCGGAGACCGCCCGCCCATGGGAAGAAGTGCGTGCCGGTTTGAAAACGCGTTTTGAAGCCTGGAAAGCAGACCGGGAAAGCGCATGAACGAAATTCTTGTGCTCGCCGGTGCCGACCAGGATTTATTTGGTCATTATTGCCGGCTGGAGGAACGACGTGAAGGAGCCGGGGCCAGGTTTGATCAGGCGGTCAATGAGCGCTTGGAACTCCTCAGGCAGAATCCGTTCATGGCCCCCGCTTATCTTGATCTGACCACCATCCGCAGACTGGCAATTCTCGAATGGGATGTTGGCCTCTACTACAGCGTCGAAGGAACGCGCAACGTCCTCCATGCAGTTTTGCACCTGCGTCAGGATAAAGACACGATCCGTGCAACTCTACTTTCGCGACTCCCGCAGTAGCCCGACCTCATGAGTGTTTCAGAACCCAAGACCGACTCCAACTCCCAGGCGAAAAGCACAGGGGTCGTTTCCATCGCCATTCTTTGCAGCCGTGTGCTGGGGTTGGTGCGGGATCAATTGCTCAATGGGCTCTTTGGTGCGCATTTCACGGGCATCTTCACTGCGGCTTTCCGCACGCCGAACATGCTGCGCGACCTCTTCGCGGAAGGAGCGCTTTCCACTGCGTTTGTCACCACTTTCACGAAGAAGATCAAGAACGAGGGTGATGACGCCGCGTGGGTGCTCGGGCGGAAGATGTTGGCGCTTTCCATCTGCTTCATGAGCATGGTGGCTCTGGCGGGAATCGCGCTGGCACCGTGGCTGGTACGCATTCTGAATCCTGGCTGGGATAACCCTGAAAGCATCAGGCTTTGCACCCAGCTCGTGCAGATCATGTATCCCTTCATCACCATCGTCTCCGTGACGGCGCTGGTCATGGGCATGTTGAATTCGAAGCGTGTCTTCTTCATTCCGGCGGTGGCTTCGGCCTTCTTCAATCTGGGCTGCATCGTCGGCGGTGTCGCTGTAGCATGGGTGCTTGATCCCGGCTTTCGTGAAGGGCACATCACTGAGAAAGGTCTCATCGGCTTTGCTGTGGGAACGCTGATCGGCGGCGTGATGCAGCTCGCCATTCAGCTGCCCTCTCTGAAGAAAGTCGGGTTCCGTTTCGGACTCGATTTCGGCTGGAAAGACAAAGGCGTCAGCGAGGTGCTGCATCTTATGTGGCCTTCGCTCATCGCAGCAGGTGGAACACAAATCGGCGTGTTTCTAAACTCCATGTTTGCCTCTTACACCGTCGGTAAAGAGTCAGCCAATGCCTGGCTGGCGAATGCGCAGCGGCTTCAGCAGCTCCCGTTGGGGCTCTTTGGCGTGGCGGTGGCGACGGTGACACTGCCGATGCTTTCGCGTCTGGCCACGGAAGGCATGACGCCCGCGTTTCGTGGCGCTTTGGCCAAAGGCTTGCGCCTCGTTTTGTTCCTCACGCTGCCGAGTGCCATTGGGTTATCGCTTCTAGCAAATGAGATCGTTTCCATCCTCTTTGAGCATGGCAAATTCACAGCGGCAGATGTCGCCGCCACGGCTGGACCGCTTCAGGCTTATGCCTTTGGTCTCGTCTTTTATTCCGCCATCAAGGTGCTCCAGCCTTCCTTCTACACCATCGGCAAACGCTTCATCCCCATGATCGCCAGCCTCAGTGTGATCGTGCTGACGGCATCGCTCAATGCCTTCACCGTCTTTGTGCTGCATTGGGACCACACCGCTCTCGCCTGGGCCACGGCATTGGGACTCGTGGTGAACTTCGCCACGCTCTACCTCTGCATGAGAAAGTTTGCCGGAGGTCTGGAGACACGCTCTTTGACACAGGCACTCGTGAAGCTGCTGGTAGGCAGTGCTTTGATGGCTGCCGTCTGCTTCGGGGCGAAGTTTACCGTGCTCACTGGCTGGGACAAGATGGGCTTCATCATGCAGGCGATCACCCTCAGTGGCACCGTCGCAGTCGCGGCAGTGGTTTACTTTACGGCGACCCAAAAACTGCGTGTCGAGGAGGCTGGCGAGTTTATAGGCATCATCTCCAAACGATTCAAACGCTGAACCATGTCACGCCAACGCATCTGGACGACCGCCGCAGTTGCACTGGCCCTGATCTGGGCTGGTGTCGCCGTCGTGATGCAGCAGACCGATGATCTTGTGTCCTGGCCCGGCAGAGTGATGGAGCTTGTGGAGGAAGCGCCCTGGCTGAATGGTGCGATTGTCGCAAACGACGCGCGGCAGCGCTATCTGGTCAAAGTCATCACCAACTACAACCGCCTTGATCCCGGTCAGCGCCGCGAACTGCGTGAGGATGCGCAGGAGTCGCTAAACAAATTTTTCACTTCACTGACCGGGGATGAACAGAAGGAGTATGTGAACCGCACCGTCGACCCCCTGCTCGACATCATCGACAAGGGTCTCAAGGCCATGCCCGTTGAGGAGCGCAAAAAGCTCGTGGCTCGAATGAGGGGCGATATGAAAGGCCAGCGCGGTAATGCCAAGACCGGTGACCAGCCCGCTGACAAAGATCGTGAATTCATGGAAAGCATGATCGCCGACGATCCCATCCTGTTTCTGCGCGGTGCTCCCCTGAAAACCAAGATGGAACTGGCCCCGATGCTTGAGGAGATGCACACGCGCGTGAAAGGCTTTCGTCACTGATTGCAAAGCTGATTCCCGGCTGGCGTTTAATCCCCATGCGTCACGTTTTTGCTGTCCTTTGCATTCTTGCTGCCATCGCTTCTGCGCAGGCAGCCAGGAAACCCAACGTCGTCTTCATCCTCACCGACAACCAGGGAGCCTGGACGCTCGGCTGCTATGGCAACAAGGACATTCGCACGCCCAACATCGACGCCCTGGCCGCAGGCGGCATCCGCTTCACCCGTGCCATGAGCAGCAATGCTGTTTGTTCGCCGACACGGGCCACTTTTCTCACCGGTCTGATCCCTTCACAGCATGGTTTGCATTCATTTCTGGACCCGAAGTTCATGATGGGACCGGAGGCCTACAACACGCTTGCCGAGTTCACCTCCGCCGGTGAAATACTCCAAGGTGCCGGTTACACGTGTGGACTCAGCGGCAAATGGCATCTCGGGGCAAACATGACACCCGGCGAGGGTTTCGGCTTCTGGGTGACGAAACCGGATGGCAGCACGCGCGAGTTCTACGATCAGGAAATCATCGAAAACGGCCGGGTCACAAAAGTGGCTGAATACACGACCGGCTACTGGACGCGGCGCGGCATCGAATTCATCGAGACCAACAAGGAGCGACCCTTCTTTCTCTACCTCGCCTACAATGGCCCCTATTCGCGCGGCAACCTCATGCTGAACGGATCAAAAAACCGTCACGCGGCCTACTACGCCGACAAGGAGCTACAATGCTTCCCGCGCGATGCCATGCATCCCTGGCAGCATGACAACAAACAATTCCACAACGATCCGCGTGCCATGCGCCGCATGGCCTGCGAGGTCAGCGGCGTGGATGATGGCGTGGGCGAAATCATGGCCGTGCTGAAACGCCTGGGATTGGAGAAGGACACACTCGTGGTCTATGCCAGTGACCAGGGCTGGATGGGCGGTCAGAACGGCATTTGGGGCATGGGCGACCACACGCTGCCCATCGGCGCGCATGAGATGATGATGCAGATCCCCTTCATCTTTCACCAGCCGGGCGTCATCCCGGCGGGTGCCACTTCGGATTTGCTGGTCAGTAATTACGATTTCCTTCCCAGCCTGCTCGGCCATCTCAACCTGGGCGAAAAAATGCCGACC
>CANJVS010000374.1 GCA_947477755.1 Verrucomicrobiaceae bacterium
TCGGTGGATGGCTTTTGGAGTTCTGATAGCTCCGGAAGCTGGGGTAATCGAAACTTCTGGGCCTACAGCGATCCATTGAGGCCGGCTGTCGCGACTGCGGTCTTAAACCCAAGAGCTGTAGGCACAGCAGTTCGCGTGGGTGACAAAATCACAGCCATCGACGTCACGTTCGGTGGTTCAGGTTATACCGTTCCTCCCACCGTGATCATTAGCGATCCGGGCACCAACGGAATTCCGGCACGTGGTGTG
This sequence comes from Verrucomicrobiaceae bacterium, assembly GCA_947477755.1. Lineage (GTDB taxonomy): Bacteria > Verrucomicrobiota > Verrucomicrobiia > Verrucomicrobiales > Verrucomicrobiaceae > Prosthecobacter. The sequence continues at coordinate 250 of CANJVS010000374.1, forward strand.
GCGCTGCTTGGATCCGGAGCTACGGCAGGAATGGTGACAGGTGTTGTTATCACCAACCCTGGTTCAGGCTATGATGGCACGCCGGCCGCCGCGACAGTGACTTTTTCCGCTGAGCTTGAGTCGATAAGCATGAGTGAGGTCGGGTCGGGGTACAATGGTGTACCTTCAGTTTCGTTTACCGGGGGCGGGGCTTTCACCTCGCCTCCCACGGTGACATTTCGCGGTGGCGTCGGTGAGGGGGCGGTGGCTACAGCCACGGTGGTCGGAGGCAAAGTGACAGCCATCGTTCTTGATTCGCTGACACTCTCGCAGGTTGCGATTGGAACAGCCACGGATGTGGACTTCGGCTACTTCCGAGGCGACACAACGACGAACAATAGCATCATCTCAGGAGTTAGGACGGCACAGAATCTCCAAGTCGGTACCGCTATCAGCGCCGTGACGGGTATCCCTGCCAGCACCACGATCAGTGCCGTGAATGGTCCTGCCAGCACACTGACATTATCAGCGAATGCCACCGCAACAGGCGCGGTCTCTCTAAGCACTCTGACAGGTAATTTGACGAATAGCAGCGGCACGGTCACCAACTTGTCAAACACGCAGGGGCTCGCTGTTGGAATGGTCCTCACGGGCTCCGGTATTACCCCAGGCACCCGCATTACAGCTATCAACAGCGGGGCATCGACTCTGACCCTGTCAAGCCCAGCCACCGCGACTGCGGCAGCCGTTCCGATGAGCATTTATGTGGGCACACTGAGCTCAGGTAGCAATGTGGTGCAGAATGTGACCAGTCTTGGAGCCTTCACCGCAAGCATGGCTGTAAGCGGCGCCACGCTGGGCTCCAGCGCATTTATTACCACGGTGAGCAATGGTGGCAGGGGTTATTCAGCCGCCAATTTACCCAAGGTTTTGATTGTCACCACCAGCGGCGGCTCGGGTGCGACCGCTGTGGCTGTTGTTAACGCAAGCGGGGTGATCACGGGATTCACGGTGACCAATCAAGGTTCGGGTTATAGCAGCATTATTCCCCCTTCGGTGGTAATCGCCAGCCCCTCGCCGCCGGCGCTCGACTCTGGCGGCGTTGCCACAAACGCTGTAGCAACCGGCAATGCCGTTGTGTCGGATGGGCGGATTTACGATGTCGAGATTACGAATACCGGGTCTGGCTACACTACCCCGCCACAGGTCATTTTTTCCGGTGGCGGCGCGCTTGGTAATGGAAACGTCATCGCCACTGCGGAAATAAACGTCGGAAGCGTAACGGGCGTGACCGTGACCAATGGTGGAGGTGTTTTGAATGGTGCCGGCACGGCCTCACTGGGAACTAACGGCGAAATCCCCGCCATTGCTGCCACGAGCAGAGGTATGGGCTACACCTCACCACCCACGGTTGTCATCGGCGCTCCGCTAATTGTTCAGGCGCTGATCAGCATCGGTAGAAACGGAAACAGCGTCAATACCAACCCTGCTGCGGTTACCTATGTCAATCGCGGTTCGGGCTACCTGACGCCTCCGGTGGTCACCTTTGCCAACACAGGCTGGCAGGGTTACATCGCGGTGCCAAAGGTGAAGTTCACCTCCAATGACGTCACGAGTGCGCTCGCAACGGCGGCTCGTAACACGACCACCGGAGCCATCACCTCGGTTTCGATTCAGGACGGTGGCAGCGGTTACACAACGGCCCCTGCAGTTGCTTTTTTTCCGAGAGCGACGGCAACAGCTGCGATAACTGGAGGAGTAGTGACCAGCTTTAACGTGACAGCTTCGGGCTCAGGCTATCCCTCAGCACCTGCAGTGGCGCTGATTGGCGGAGGCGGCGCGGGTGCTTCTGCGGTGGCGGTCATCACTGGTGGAAAAGTCACGTCAATCAATATTGTCTCCGGCGGCTCGGGCTACAGTTCGGCGCCTACGGTTGTTATCGCGGCCACGCCTGTGGCTGATTCATCGATTATCGCGACCGCGACTGTTTCCGAAGGGAAAGTGACAGGCGTTGTCATCAATAATGGCAGTTCAGGTTTTACCAGTCTCCCTGTCGTGGCCTTCAGTTTTGGTGGTGTGACTCACGCAGTCGCTACGCCGTTTGTGCCCAATGGTCAGCTTTCGAACTTGTTTTTGGATTATGGTGGCAGCGGGTATGCTTCCGCCCCGGCAATCGCTTTTGAGGGCAACATCAGCAATGGTGGTCAGCATGCGATTGCCACGGCTTCCATCAGTGCCGGTGTCGTGACTGGACTGAACGTCACGAGTTCAGGTGGTGCCATTCGCGCTGTGGCGACATCGACAATTGCCGCCGATGGCACCGTTGCCTCGGTGACTGTTACCAATGCAGGCACGGGTTACACCATTGATCCCATTGTGACGCTCGGAGCGCCGACAGGTGTCGCCACCGCTGTTCAGCCTGTGCCGGGCGGCGTTGGTTCATTCCTGCATTTCAATCGGGATATCACGGGCAACTTCGGGATCAATCTGGATGCCGCTCGAACCGTTGGTTCACTCACGATTGGGGACACTGGTGCAGAGGATTACACTTTGGCCGCCAACACAGGGGGCATCAATAGCACACTAACTTTCGACATGGGGATGCTTGGCGCGGGCAAGTCTTTCCTGAACAAAACTCAAGGTGATCAGGACGTGATCAGCGCGCGGGTGGTGCTCAATGATGAACTGAACACACGCATCAATGTTGGCCGCTTAACGCTAAGTGGCGGGATCACTGGCACCGGCACTTTGGTCAATTCTGGCAACAGTGTTTTGACGATCAGAGGCGCATCAGCAGGGGCAAACATTGATCTATGGCTCTGGCATCGCGGCACCGGGAATACCGGTGCGCAGGTGGAACTCGGTGCCATAGGTAGCAATTCTTTCGGTAATATCCGCCTTGGCAATGGCAGCTACGGAACCGCAGGGTTTGCAGTGCTGCAACTGCTCGAAAACCGCGTGCTTTCCTTGGCCGATCCCGCGATTTATCAAGGAGATCAAATTCGTGATGACGCGACGATCACCGTTGATGCGGCGACTAACCGCTGGGGTTATTTCAAGCTGATGGGCGGTAGTGAAACCATTGGCAACATCATCGATACCGGCAATGCCCTCGTGCTGGAGAACATGGAGGGTGAAACGATCAATTCGAATGCATCCCTAATCATGGGCGGCAATAACCTTGACTCCTATATCGGTGGCTTCATCCGCAATCGCGCAGGCGGCAGCGGCACAGGGACCCTTGGATTGACAAAAAATGGCACAGGCAGCCTCATTCTTCAGGGCAGTAATATCACGTACACCGGACCAACCCTGCTGAATGGGGGCACTCTGAATCTGGTGAATACGCCAGCCTTTAACAGCGAAATCACCGCGGCCGCTGGTACTCGCCTCGTTGTCGATACCCTCACCGCGACGGTTAATTTTGACAATGCCGTGTTGGGAAATGCAGTGCTGCGGAAGCAGGGCACCGGTGGACTTAACTTCAACAGTGGCCAGACAAACATGACTGACATTCTGATCACGGCGGGCAGTTTCCTGCTGCGTTCTGGTGCGGCAACCTTGCGCGGCGGCAAGAATCAAATCTCTGGAGCGCTGACAGTTTTGGGTGATCCCGGCTTGAACAAGAGCGTGAGAATCGAGAGCAGTCTCTCTGTCGGTTCGGTGAATGCTCAAGGTGTCTTTGGACAAGCTGGCGGTGCCTTTGATGTGGCGGGCCA
>CANJVS010000375.1 GCA_947477755.1 Verrucomicrobiaceae bacterium
ATGAACGATGCCGGGTGGAGATCCGCGCCGAAGAAAGCGGGATCGTCCTTCTTCTTTCCGCCTTCCGCCTGCATCCTTTTGTCCAACAGCAGATCACCGGCGAGCTGCTCAATCGTGAATTGATCGAACGGCATGTTGGCATTCAGCGCCCGGATCACCCAGTCGCGGTAGCTCCAGATCTCCCGGCCGGGATCGCTGGGATAACCCGCGCTGTCGGCATAGCGCGCCAGATCCAGCCACTCACGCGCCCAGTGCTCGCCGTAGCCTGGTTTGGCGATATAATGATCGACGAGCTCGGAGAAAGCATTGGGTGATAAGTCTTTCGTGTTTAGTTTGGACTGGAAGCGCGCCAGCTCTTCGAGCGTCGGCGGCAGGCCTGTCACATCCAGAGCCACGCGGCGGATGAGGGTGGCGGCGGCGGCTTCAGGTGAGTACTTGAGTCCTTCTTTGGCAAGCCGTTGAGCCAGGAAGGCATCGATGGGATTTGGTTTCTGCAGCTGCCCACTGAAGACTGAAGACTGAACTCCTGGACTGAGCACAGGCACCGCCGGCTTCACCACCTTCTCATAACTCCAGTGCTTGCCCCATGGCGCGCCTTGTTTGATCCATTCCTTGAGCAGTGTCACCTGCGCCACGGTGAGGGTCTTGTGCTGCTTTGGCGGCGGCATGATCTCATCGGGATCGGTGGAGAGAATGCGCTGAATCAGAGCGCTCCGGCCCGGATCACCCGGCACTACGGCGATGACGCCCTTGCGGTCTTTTTTGGCGGCGTCCGCGTCATCCAGCCGCAGATCGGCCTCACGTTTTTTTTCATCCGGCCCGTGGCAGAAAAAGCAGTTTTCCGAGAGGATGGGCCGGATCTCGCGGGAAAAATCCACCGCGCCTGCGGTGAGACTGATGAAAACAAAGGGAAGGAACAAATGAAAGCGCATGAAGTAGGGTGTCATCATACGCACCACGCGCCCGCCTTTTCGCGCCTGCAGCGGGATTCCGGCAAAGCTTCAGTGCGGGAGTTCTCCGCACAGCGCCAGCGCCTTCAATGCCTGACAGGTGGCGATGTAGGTGATGTAATGGTAGTTCCCGCGATAGAGTGAATGCATCCACCAGCGGCCGGAGACACGCTGCTCCTTCTTCAGCCAGGCGAGACCGCGCTGGATGCGCTCATCGCTGGTGGCGACACCGTTCTGCTTCATCAAAACAATGGCAAAGGCGGTCATGTAGGCATCGCTTTCAGGCTTGGCGGCATCAGGCAGGCTGGTGATGAGTTTGACGACCGTGTCGCTCATTTGGTAATGCCAGTCACTCACCGCGGACATGTCGCGCGTGGACCATCCGCCATCGGCATGCTGCTTTGAGGAAAGCAGGGCCAGCGCGGCGTCGCGATCGGCCTGAGTGACGAGCTCAGGCAGGTAATGAGCCAGTTGCAGGCGCAGGATGCGGTCAAAATCATTCTTCGGCTTTGCCGCGCGGAGCCAGGATTTCGTCTGGTCGATGCGTGCGATCAGCTCAGGATCCTTGAGGCCCGCGAGCCATCCGGGAGCTGCGGTGACGGCGCGCACGGCTTGCAGGGTGAGCTCAAAATCCGTGGTGATGTGAGGGATCTCCACTTCACCATAACTCACAAAGGCCCCGCTCGACGACTGGCGCGTGAACATCTCGCGCAGGGAGCGATCCGTGTGCTCGGAGAGCTTGCCGGTGACATGCTTGTCCCACTCCGCAAGACTGAGTGATCGCCAGATGCTCGTCCAAGAACCGCCGTAGTATTTGTGACCGGCCTTGTCCGTCTCAACCTGGGGCGTGATCTTTGCAGGCACCGCATTCACAAAGGCCGCGAGCACCTCCTCGTTTGGCTTGCCGAGCACGGACGACAAGGCGGGCCGCTCGCTCATGTAAGGGCCTGTTGTGTGGCAGTTGATGCATGTCTTCTCACGCACCCAGCAGATGGCACCGTCGTTGAGATACGTTGCCGCAGCCTTGACGCTGTCCGCGCCATACGCCTTCACCCTCGGCTCATCGGCTGTCGGGATGCTGATGCGAATGTCCCCCGACTCGTATTGAAAGGCAGGCTTGGGTTTCCTGGCAGGCGTTTCCACAGCGAAAACGAGGGCAGGGACAAACAGCAAAGCGATGACGGATTTCATAAGGCAAGAACAACGGGCGCATTGAGCAGCATCCTTCTGCTCCATCGAAATTGTCGGGAGACTTCGTGCGAATGAGCTGTCCCTCCGGCAAGATCCGGATTAGCCCTTCAAGTTACTTGCTGGTCATGGCAGCATTGCTGCAAGGAACGCGGGTGCTTTGGCAAGAGTCTACGGCCAATGCTGCGCGATCTTCTTTTTCAGGAACTCCACGCTTCTTGCGAGCTGCTCCATGCCATCGACGCCGTCCTCGATGCTGATCCAGCCGTTGAAGCCTTTGCTGACGAGCTCGGAGAAGATGGCGTCGTAGTCGTTGAGACCTTTGCCGATTTCACCGTGGCGGAGGCGTTTGGCATAACCTTGAGCACCGCCTTCTTCTTTGCGCAGGTCTTCGATGGTGCCTTCGGCGAGGTAGCGATCACTGGCGTGCATGGTGACGACGCGATGCGAGACGCGCTTCAGCAATTCAATCGGATCTTCACCGGCGAGGTAGGTGTTCGACGGATCGTAGTTCACGCCGAAGTTTGGATGGTTCACCGCATCGACGAGCTTGCAGAAGACATCCATCTTCTGCGCGAACTCCGGGTAGTCCCAGAAGTCGTCCTTGTAATGATTCTCGATGATCAGTGTGATGCCGCGCTCCTGCGCATACGGCAGACAGGCGTATATGGAATCGGCGGCAAATTTGACGCCTTCATCCAGCGTCAATTCCGGCCTGCGCTGGCCGCTGAGCACACGGCAATAGGAACCACCGAGCGTGTGCGTCATGTCGATCCAGCGCTTCTGCTTGGCGATTTCCTTTTCGCGGAAGGCCGCATCAGGATGCGTGAAGTCAGGCGAGCAGCACATCATCGGGATGACCTTGCCGGTGTCCTCGACTTGCGTGCGGAAACCTGCCCAGTTTTTTTCATCGGCCATCTCCAGAAAGCCCGCATACCACTCAAGGCCCTGCACATCGAGCGTGGAGGCGAGCTTGATCCATTCGGAGACGGTCATCGTCCCTTCTTTGCAAAGGGCGACCATGAAGGCTTTCGGGAAGGCGGCGAGTTTGGGCATGGAGCCAGCATAGCCAAGGCAAGAAGGATTTCACCACGACAAAGTGTATGCGATTCGCGACAGGACCGCGCGCGCTACGGCAGGCTTACCTGCACACGGTAAAACCGGCTATCACCGCTGATAGGGATCAGGAAGGTGATCGGGGAACCGTTGCCGGACTGTGGAGCGGAGCCACTGACAGCTGTCCAGCTATCGCCAGCGAGCGTGGCACTTTCATGCAGGGTGTAGAGGCGGCCAGAAGCCGTTGGCACCGTGATTTCCAGGTTGGCAGCTTGGCGCTCTGAAGAGGCCTCGAAGCGACTGGTGGCGCTGATGGGATCGGTTAGGGCGATCCATTCAGCTTCATTGGTTTGGCCGTCGCCGTCGTAGTCAAAGGTGGTGGCGTGTTGCGGTGAGGACGCAGTGACAGGCAGGGATTCCCAAATGAAGTTTTCAAAGTTCGTGATCGAGCCCGCTTCATACGCGCCGATGTCGGCCGTGCCGAGGATGGGAAAGCCGCGTTGATCGCTGGTGCTGCTGCTGCCGATGGCGGCGTCACGCGCAGGGCTACCGGGGAGAAGAGCCACGGTCTGAGTGAGACCTCCAAAATGGCCGAGCGGCGAAAGGAGTGGTGCCTCCGAGATTGCAGCAGGGCCTGAGTCGGATGCCAAATTGCCACTGTTCAGCAATGACTGAACGAGATTGGCCCCCACGCGGGTGACCGTAGAGGCACCGAATGGAGAACCTCCAGAATTACCGATGTCCAAGCCCAG
>CANJVS010000376.1 GCA_947477755.1 Verrucomicrobiaceae bacterium
CGCATCGCCGCCGCCTTTGGTGCGAATGCCGCCACGATTGGTGTGTTCTTTGAGCGCCCGGGCGAGGCTGACCGTACGGCAACGGCAGGCTGGTACAACACCGCCGCCTTTGAAACCGAAGCGAAAAATGCCGGACTGTATGCACGCTCTTTCAATGGCGATGCCTACTCCGATGCGGTGAAGGAGGAAGTCATCGCAGCCATCAAGGCAGACCTCGGGCAGGTGGATTGCGTGATCTACAGCCTTGCATCGCCGCGCCGCACGCATCCGAAGAACGGCGAGGTTTTTAAATCGGTGCTCAAGCCCATTGGAGAAGTTTACACCAACAAGAATCTCAACACCGGCACCGGTGTCGTGAATGAGGTGACCATCGAACCCGCCCAGGGCGATGACATTGCGCAAACCGTGGCGGTGATGGGTGGCGAAGACTGGGAAATGTGGATCGATGCGCTTCTCGCAGCGGGCGTGCTGGCCGACGGTGTGCAAACCGTTTCCTATTCCTACATCGGGCCTGAGGTCACCTGGCCGATCTACAAGAACGGCACCATTGGAATCGCCAAGGAAGACCTGGAGCGTGTGCAGAAGGTGCTGGATGGCAAACTCGCCTCTCTTCATGGCAAGGCCTGGGTTTCGGTGAACAAAGCGCTCGTCACACAGGCCAGTTCCGCCATTCCGGTCGTGCCACTCTACATCTCCCTGCTCTACAAAGTGATGAAGGACCAGGGGACGCATGAGGACACCATTGAACAGATGGACCGTCTTTTCCGGGGCCGGCTCTGCAATGGCAATCCACAGCCTGATGCGGCTGGTCGCATCAGGGTTGATGACTGGGAAATGAATCCCGATGTGCAGGCACTCGTCGGTCAGCGCTGGACGGAAGTGAACACTGAAAACTTCCCCCAACTCGGTGACTTCGCGGGTTATCAGTCCAGCTTCCTCCGCCTCTTCGGTTTTGGTTTGGATGGCGTGGATTACTCGGCTGAAACCAATCCGGATGTGAAAATTCCTTCCATCGGCTGATCCCGGGGCATTTCCAGAGCACCTCAAAAGGGTGCTTCTTCTTCCTGTTCATCCTGGCGGCATGCATCTTGTTTGCTGCCCCTCAGGCGACTCATCATCCGACCTCCTATCCGACGCTCATAGGTGGTTTTCAGCAAGCTGCGCTGTAAAGTTTTTGTTAGGCCGGAGTGATCCGTTCAGCCCTCTATCGATCAAGTCGTGGCAGAAAGGCGTGGTCGGAAACATGATTGCCCACCTGGCGACCGAGTTCGATGCCGCTTCTCGCGTTTTCTTCTTCTGCCTGGGAAAGTGATTTGAAACTGCGCGGGCATAAGGCTGGTTTGCACAGGCTCCCACATGGCATTCGATGGCACAGGATTGTCCATGCCGGACAGGCCGATTCTGCGATCCGGCGCTGATTGCCATGCACTCTGTCACAAAAATACCCACAACCGCCAGTTTGCGAGTAGCGATGACAAGCACCTCCAGCGATGATCGACCTGCGTCCATCAACGCACTTCACCCATGGGCAAAGAATTCGACACCACCCCCCAGACTGTTCCGCACGTCTCCACCAAATACCGCACCATCTGCACTCAGGTGCCGCATCCGGATTCCCTTGAGCACATTGAGCGCAGTCGTCGTTTCGAGCCTCTCTCCATGCGCGGGATGCCGCCCATTGTTTGGGATCGGGCGGAAGACATCTTCGTCTATGACAAGTACGGCAACCGCTGGCTGGACTGGAGCAGCGGCGTGCTGGTGACCAATTGCGGGCATGGAGTGCCGGAGGTGCGCCAGGCCATCATTGATCAGGTCAATAGCGGCCTCATTCACAACTACGTCTTCCCCAGTGAGGAGCGGCCAGCTTTGGCGGAATTGATCGCCAGCGTTTCTCCCGCAGCTTTGCAAAAAGTCTTTCTGCTCAGCAGCGGTTCGGAAGCCACGGAGTGCGCAATCAAACTTTCCCGTGCACACGGCATCCAGGTGGGCGGACGGGAGAAGATCGGCATCGTCGGTTTTGATCGTGGCTATCATGGCCGAACCCTGGCCAGCCAGCAGGCGGGCGGGATGGCCAGTCAGAAAAGCTGGATCGTGAATCTCGATCAGGCCATCATCAACGTGCCGTTCCCGGACGGTTATTGGGAGTCTGACAGCAGCTTTGAGGGTTTCCTCAATGGCATCGAAAAGAGCGGCATGAAACCCTCGCAGATTGCCGGTGTGATCATGGAGAGCTATCAGGGCGTTGGGCCTGATTTTGCACCTGTGGAGTACATTCAAAAGCTGCGTGCGTGGTGCACCGAGCACGATGTGGTGCTGACTTTTGATGAAGTGCAGTCGGGTTTTGGCCGCACGGGCAAGTTCTGGGCTTTTGAGCACTACGGCGTGGTGCCTGATTTGATCTGCTGTGGCAAAGGCATCTCCTCCTCACTGCCTCTGAGTGCCGTCATCGGCAGTGCGGCGATCATGGACCAGTTCCCGCCGGGCTCGATGACCAGCACGCACTCGGGCAATCCTGTCTGCTGCGCAGCAGCTCTGGCAAACATCCGCAAGCTTCTGCGTGAGGATCTGACCGGCAATGCCGCGCGTCTCGGCCCCGTCCTGTTTGAGGCTTGCAAGACCATACAGGCCAAGTATCCCGAGCACATCGGCAATGTCAGTTGCGCCGGTCTGGTGGCCGGACTTCAGACGGTGAAACGCGGTTCGAAGCAGCCCGATCATGATCTTGCCCACCGTGTCATTGAGCTCTGCTACCAGAAGGGGCTGCTATTCTTCGCACCGGTCGGTGCCTGGGGGCAGACCGTGAAGATTTGCCCGCCGCTCACCATTCCGCTGGAAGCGCTTGAGGAAGGCATCGCCGTCATGGCGGAAGCCTTTGATGAGGCGATTGCCGAGCTTGGATGAGATGCTGCCCGCCCGTTCGTTGGCCGCTTTCCAGCGGCTAACGAACGATGCAGAGGTTTATTTTACCAGCAGCTTCGGCATCAGTTCCTTGATGAAATCCTTGGTGTCCTCCACGGCGCCGAGTTCGGCAAACGGATCATCAATTCCGCCGGTGCTGGTTTTGATCGGCACAAAGAAGGAGATCAGCGCCCAGCGATGATTGATGTTTTTGAAAAAGGAGTCCACATAGGATTTCAGCACATGCTGCTGGTAGCCGGCACAGGTCGTTCCATCGGAACCGAGGTACCAAAATATGTTCGCCGCCCTGGCCCGGATGCGCCGGCCTTCCTTGGTCATGACATCTCGATGCAGGCTCATGAGGGTGGCTGAGATGATTCGTCCATCTCCAAGATCAATGGATAAAGGAGTCTCACTGCCAATGAGCCAGCCCTGTGCCGGGAGACAGACGTTGGGTGAATGGAGTGAGCGTTTCTCGCCGCCGCTGAGAACGGCCGTGGCCAGGATCACGCGCTCGGGCTTCGAATAGAGACGGCGCGCGATTTGCACGTCCTCATTCAGCATGGATTTCTCGCGCGATGTCATCGGCTGCTCAGTGCTTACAAACGTTCCAAGCACGTCGGGCATGTCCGTATTCATGCCCGCAGCCTCCACTTCATAGCTAGTATTGGTCACCGCGCACAGTCCCAGCGCTCCGCCGAGAATGGCGATCACGGTGATCAGGTGCAACCAGTTACCGGGCGTGCGCAGTTCTGCCGGATTATCACCGGATGACGCGGACGCACGGGAGCGATCAAGACGCTTTTCAAGCTGTGTGCAAATCGCAAACATCCCTGTCAGCGCCACGCCAAAAACGGTAAAACCGGCCAGGCTGTGAAAGAAGCTCATCTCCTGATGATCATCAATGTTCCGGCCGATGGCGAACTCGGTGCCGAACCACAGGCTGCCCAGCGCCAGCATCACCATGCGCACCATGTTTCCCAGCATGGCCAGCGGGATGGCACTGGCAAAGAGGATGCCGCGCGGTAGCCATGATTTCAGCGTCAG